>JAJRUN010000020.1 GCA_024277755.1 Gammaproteobacteria bacterium
CTGCTTGACCTTGGGGGTGGCGACGAGCAGTTCGTGCAGACCAATACGACCACGATAGCCAGTGTCGTTGCATTCCTGGCAACCCGTTGATTTATAGAGCGTGAACAAGCCTTTCTGGCTGCCAAAACTTTTACGCCATTCTTCAATTAATGTATCAACATAAGGTTTCTGTTCTACATCGCTGATGTCTGGTGGCAGCATGTCGGCCATGTATTCGTGGGCCATGTGCAGCAGCTCGGAGTCATCCGGTTGATACGAGCGCTTGCAGTTTGGGCACAGTGTTTTTGCCAGACGTTGTGCCAGGATGCCGATCAGGGCATCGGCAAAGTTGAAAGGGTCCATGTCCATGTCAAGCAGGCGAGTAATGCTTTCTGCTGCATTGTTGGTGTGCAGGGTGGATAGCACCAGGTGGCCGGTCAGTGATGCCTCAATGCCCATACCTGCGGTTTCACTGTCTCGCATTTCGCCAACCATGATGATGTCGGGGTCACAGCGTAAAAAGGCACGCATGGCCGCCGCGAAGTCGAGACCAATCTTCGTGTTGATTTGTACCTGGCGCAGCCCGGGTTGGGTGATTTCAATCGGGTCTTCGGCGGTCCAGATTTTTTTCTCTGAGTTGTTAAGATGGCCAAGCACCGAATGCAGGGTGGTGGTTTTACCTGAGCCGGTTGGACCGCAGACAAGAAACAGGCCATAGGGTTTGGATATGCAGTCTAGAATGCGATCACGGTTTTTGATGCTAAGCCCCAGGGCGTTGACGGGAATGTTTTTACCGCTGGTTAGAATACGCATGACCACATCTTCAAGGTCATTAGAGGTTGGCAGGATGGCGACACGCAATTCAATATTGGCCGGGCCAAATTTTTTAAAGGCGATTTTTCCGTCCTGGGGTTTACGCTTTTCAGAGATGTCTAACCGTGCCATTACTTTGATGCGTGAGATCAGAGCGCTGCGATATTGAGATGGAAATTTATGGTAGATGTAGAGGCCGCCATCCTTTCTGAAGCGAACCACGATCTTGGTCTTGCCTGGATTGGGTTCAATGTGGATGTCTGATGCTGATTGTTGATGGGCATCAATAATAATCTTGTTGATGATTTTGACGATGATGTTGTCAGAGACTTCCGTGTCTTCATTAAAGGTCAGTGTGTCGCTGTATTGATCATCATCGTTATCTATCTCATCATCTATTTCATCAATGGTGTGAAGAATGTCATCGGTGGTGTAATGAAACTGCAACGCCCAGTTGATGTCCTCGGCACTGGCCATTACAGGCTCAACATATTTATTGGTATTGAAACGCAGGGAGTCAAGAGCAGCCCAGTCCATTGGGTTGTCGATGGCTACAATCAGTTTGCCTTCATTCAGTGATAGCGGGATTACCTTGTGTTTGAAGGCCAGTTCTGCTGATATCTGGTTAATAATTGTAGCGCCGATTTTGAATTCCTGAATATGGACAAAGGGGATGCCCAGCTTCGTTGCCAGCGCCTGCTGGATCTGGTCACGACCAACAATGCCCTTATCCACCAAGATCTCTCCAAGTGGTTTTTGGCGATCACGTTTCTGGAATTCTAGCGCGTCATCAAGTTCCTCTTCGGTAATCAGGCTCTCACTGATCAGGATCTCGCCGAGTCTTAGGTTAGGCATGCTTTTTTGACGTTTGAGGGCCTGTTCGAGCTGTTCTGAATCGACAATCTTATTGTCAATCAGAAACGCCCCTAAAGGTTTGGAGCGCGAGGCTTGTTGCTCTCTGACCGCCTGTTCGATTTTCTCAGGGGGAATATTGTTTTCCCTGACCAGAATTTCACCGATCTGCTCACCAATCAGGTTGCTTTCAATCGATGTTCTGGGAATGAAGATATGAATGTACTGGCGCAGATATTGATTACTGCCGTGCTCTTTGAAAAGGTGGATGCCATTTTTGTCGACACGTGTGCCATAGGTCTTACCACGCAGTTTGGTGCGATCCCTGAAGGTGATAGAAAATTCCTGGATTTTATCTGACGACTTGAAATTTGCCTGTTTACTTTTGAGTAGGGCCTCATCCTGTAACCACTGCAACGGAGTGGATAGATGCATCGCCTTGATGTCAGGCATTTGTATGATGAGTTCATCATCTGTCTGCCCTTTGCTGAGGGTGATACTGCCCTCTTCTACGTTGAATGCCCTAAGCTTGCCATCGATACGCCGGCCATTGATATAAAAGATAGTAGTGGGCGTGTTTGTCAGAATCGGTGACCTTTCCCTGTCGCTTAGCGGGGGTTGCGGCAGCTCGATAATGTCTGTCATACCTTTCTCTCTTTAATGATAGATGGTGTTGAAAGTAGGCCGGACGATGGATGGTGTTTCAAAGTCCAACAGGCTGAGGCTAGTATGGCAGATAGTTGCTTGTTCGTTAATATCTGAATATATGTGGCTTGAAATGCTAGTTCAATATGAACTGTTGCCAGATGATGCTTGAAAAAATGAATAGGATAATACCCGTCGCAACGGATAAATATAGCTTGTTTTTCTGCTGAGGGATCCGGTGTTTTAGGTCTTCACTCAGGGCTGCAGTGATGGCGTCAAATAGCTTGATGTTGCTATCGAAGGCCTGGCTGCCCTCTGAGAAGTATTCAGCGGCTGATATTTTGGACTTTTGGTTTGCTAGTAAATTCTCGTTGATACTATTGAGAAACAGTTGCGTATCAGCAAAGCTGTTGCTGGCAGCTTGCTGGTTTATATGGGATTGAGCGCTGTTGGCATGCAAACCGTTTTCAATAACCTGTCGGGTTGTGGCAAGCGTATTGCCGAGCTTGTCATGAAGAAACTGTAGCTTAATCCTTGTGGCAGTAATAACCACTCCTTTTGCTGCGGCACCAGCACCTATTCCTCTGGCTTGGCCTGTTATTTCGATCATGGTAGGCAGCAGGTTGAAGTTGGTGTTTGCTAATTTCTGTAGTTCACTGTCTGGGTGATTATTGATGTGCATGTCATCAGCGCAATCGCTAATCAGGATGAGTATATCTGTGATGATTGTTGTATGTCGCTCGAAACTATCGTTAGCGGAGATTGAACCAATGTCGTTTTTCAGGTTGTGCCAGTTGTTTTTTACCTGTTGCCAGCGAGTCGTTAGCGTCAAAGGCGTATTTTGATTGGCCGTGCATGTGTCTATAGTATTTATGTCATCGGCAATATGCCTTTGCATGGTATCTATCTTTTTCTGAAAGCTTTGATCACCATTTAAAAGCGCATTGGCCATGCCACGGTGTTGCGGTAAGTGTTCGAGTATTTTTCTAACTTGGCTGATATAAGATATGCCGTGTTGCATCATCGTGAGATGTTTGAGGTGTTTGCTTTTATTGAATACAGCGAACCAAGGAAGAAGTATTAAGCAAAATAAAGCCAATGTGGTGCTAAATGCCATTCCTAATCCCCCTTGTTTGATGTGTCGTTGTTGGGCAGCATAGTCATAACCCGTTTAGACAGTGTTTCAAGGTAGCTGGCAGTTTGCTTTGACTCATCAGCATCTTCGCTATTGGCTTCGGCCATATGGTTGACTGTTTCCATGCTCTTGGCGATTTCTTCGCAAACAGCGCGTTGCTCGTGTATTGAGGCTGCGGCTATATTCATGGTTGCAACGGTATTTTTTGCACCGTCCTGGATTTCAGACAGGCTTTGGTTTATTACATCACTTTTGCCAACACTATTGCTAACTTCATTATTAATGCCGTCAATACTTTTGATGATGTCTTTGACCTCTGTTTGTACGCCATTAATCATGCTGCTGACTTGTTCGGTTGCGTCATGGGTGCGTATGGCGAGTTGTCTGACCTCATCAGAAACAACCGCAAACCCGCGTCCGTGTTCGCCCGCTCGTGCAGCTTCGATGGCTGCGTTAAGTGCAAGTAGATTGGTTTGTGACGCAATATCTTCGATGACGCGGATGATTTGACTGATGTCATCTGACCGTTTACCAAGGCTGTTTATAAGAGTGATTGCCTGGTTCATGGATGATGAAATATTTTGAATACTACTGACTGTGTTTTTAACAACGATGGTGCCATGCTCGGCCAGATTTTGAGTGTGAATTGATGCGTGTTCTGTTTCTTTAATCTGTTCGGTAACGCCGTCGATGCTGGTGGACATTTGTTCTATTGCTGCTGAAACGCCTGATACTGCATCGGCCTGTTGTGATGAGTTATTCGACGTCCTGTTGGATATATCGGATTCGGCCTCTGCAGCACAATGAACCTCGCTGGCAGACTCTGATATACGTTTAATAGTCGGTCAAATTGCTTGGCAATATGGGCCATGCTGTTTTGTATGCAGGCCATTTCGTCACTCTCAGTGGAGAAAGGTGATGTACTGAAATTTCCAGAAACAATATCGTTGGCACTTGCATTAAACGTTTGAACGCGCCCCTTTATATAGAAAAGAAATCCAAGTAGAAAATACAGTGATAAAAAAGTTGCCAGTGAGCTAAAAACTATCAGGTCATGGATTGAAGTAAGCGGCTCGGCATTGGCTTGCATTGCTGAAAAGGCAGCATAGGTAAGGCTGATTGAGAGCGTTGATATGACAATTGCAAGTAAAATAAGACTACGACTACAGCCAAGCATGCTGCTCAATGTTGTTGCTGGTTTGAGCAAAAAACTGAGCGTCTGTTTCATTTTTACTGAGGCCTTTTTGGCTGTTTAGTCTATATATAAGTTCTATTGCTAACGTGTTCGGCATTTATCCCCGTTACTTTAATAAACAGGGGTGTTACGCAGGGGGGCTGTCTTTTTAGCTATTACTGAGGGTAAAGGCATCGGCATGAATGTCATTCATTGATGCGCCAGCGAGGAAGACTTTCTTTTTAGTGCTGTTAACCATTTCAGGGTGGCCGCACAGATAGACGCGATAGCCATTAAGTTTTGGTATCTCACTTAAGGCAACTTCGTTAGCGCGACCCGCGCTGAAGCCCTGATTGTCTTCGCCGGAAATACAAGCCGTATAGAAAAAATTGCTGTGCTGATCAGCCAGTTTTTTGAGTTCATCAACCAGATAGATTTTGTCGCTGCTGCGGCTGCCATGAAAAAGATGAATTTCTCCCTTGTGGTCTTTGCTGAGAGCGTCACGAACAATTCCCCACAGCGGTGCCAGACCCGTGCCTGTACCAATCAGCAGCAGGTTTTGCTCCGGCTTGTCATCAATATAAAAACAGTCGCCGTGTGGGCCGTCAATGTTGAGCTTGCCGCCCATGGCGACCTGATTGTGCAGCCAATTGCTCATTTTGCCATTCTCGACACGCTCGACATGTAGTTCGAGATAGCCTTGCTGTGGCAGGCTGGCGATGGAGTAGCTGCGTACCAGACCATCCTGTCGATGGATGTTGAGAAATTGGCCGGGCAGAAACTCAAATTCGGATTCGGGTTTCAGGCGCAGACGAATAATATTGTCGTTAAAGCGTGTTTTGCTGACCACTGTGGCAGCAATCTGTGGCAGAGCGTTGTCATCGGGATCAATAAAGCTTAGATCCTGTTCTGGCTTGCAGATACAGGCCAGAAAATAGCCCTGTTTTTGCAGCTGGGGTTTAAGGCCCGCTTGTGCATCTGTCGGTGGTGTTGTCCCTTCAGAGGCCTTGACCAGGCAGGTTTGACAGACGCCCGCGCGACAAGAGGAGGGCAGCTCCACACCATGCCGGCTTAAACATTCCAGTACTGATTCGTCGTCTTGACAATCAAATGTCTGTTCTGAATATGTGATTTTTGCCATGGTGTGAAGCCCTTGTCCTATTTTCCGAGTACGTCGTTGCGCGTGCTTTCAGCGATTGCCGCTGCTTCAGCGATCAGGTCAGCAGGTACGCCCAGTTCTGTCAGTGTGGCGCCCAGGTTGTCCATTACGGCATCAAAATGGCTGTCGTTCAAACCTTTTGCAACCATATGTGCATGGCCCGCGCGCATATCCATGCCACTGTAGCTATTTGGACCGCCGAAGGCCATGGTCAGAAAGGCTTTTTGCTTGGCGTGTTGTCTTTCCATGTCGGTGCCATCAAACCAGCTGTTGATACGATCATCGGCCAGTACCTTGCGGTAAAAAAGGTCTACTGCTGCGTCAACGGCTGCTTCGCCACCGATACGATCAAAAAGGCTTTCGCTCATAGTTATCTCCTAATCAAAGTTTTGTATTGTTTTGCTGCGGAATAAGTCCCGCACAATACTGTCGGCAGTTGCCGGGGTTTGTTGAGCGGATTTCTTAAGATGTATTATAAGTGCATTGTCAATCCGCGAAAACGGGCTTGTCAAATATTTAAAGCAGACGCGGCTGTTCAAAAAAGGGTAAAATCGGCGGCTTTAAAATCGCTGAAATAAGCCTTAATTTATATGTCCCAGCTTAATGAAAACACGGCTTGTCGCCGTACATTTGCGATTATTTCGCATCCCGATGCCGGTAAAACCACCCTGACTGAAAAGTTGCTGCTATTCGGGGGAGCCATTCAGATGGCGGGGACCGTAAAAGGCCGCAAGGCCGCTCGCCATGCCACCTCCGACTGGATGGAGATGGAGAAACAGCGTGGTATCTCGGTGACCACCTCGGTAATGCAGTTTCCGCATGGCGACAAGATTATGAACCTGCTCGACACCCCGGGCCATGAAGACTTCTCGGAAGATACCTATCGCACCCTGACAGCGGTGGACTCGGCCCTGATGGTAATTGACTGCGCCAAGGGTGTAGAAGACCGTACCATCAAGCTGATGGAAGTCTGTCGTCTGCGTGACACGCCGATCATCACCTTCGTCAACAAGCTTGACCGTGAAGGTCGTGACCCGATTGAATTGCTGGACGAAGTCGAAGACATCCTCAAGATTAAATGTGCCCCCATCACCTGGCCGATAGGCATGGGTAAGGCGTTCAAGGGCGTGTTCGATCTCTACAACGACTGCATCCACCTGTTTAGTGCCACCCATGGCGGTAAGATTCAGGCAGGTGAAGTGATCCAGGGTCTTGATAATCCGCGCCTGGATGATTTGTGGGGAAGTGAGGTCGAAGATATCCGCGAAGAGATTGAGTTGGTGCGTGGTGCTAGCCATGAGTTTGATCTTGACGCCTATCTCAAGGGTGAGTTGTCGCCGGTATTTTTTGGCTCGGCCATCAATAACTTTGGTATCCGCGAATTGCTCGATGCCTTCGCCGAATGGGCGCCGGCGCCGCTGTCGCGTGAAACCAAAACCCGCACGGTGGAGCCATCAGAAGAAGCGTTCAGCGGTTTCATCTTTAAGATTCAGGCCAACATGGACCCGCAGCATCGTGATCGCATTGCCTTCATGCGCGTCTGTTCCGGCAGCTATCACAAAGGCATGAAGATGCGCCATGTGCGCATCGCTCGTGACGTACAAATCTCTAACGCCATCACTTTTATGGCTAGCGATCGTGATCACGTAGAGGCGGCCTATCCTGGCGACATCATCGGCCTGCATAACCACGGCACTATTCAGATTGGTGACACCTTCAGTGTTGGTGAAGAGCTTAAATTTACAGGCATCCCTAATTTTGCACCGGACCTGTTTCGTCGTGCCCAGTTAAAAGACCCGATGAAAATGAAAGCGCTGCAAAAGGGTTTACAGCAGTTGTGTGAAGAGGGCGCAACGCAGTTATACAAACCGTTTAACAATAATGAATTGATCCTAGGCGCGATTGGTGTGTTGCAGTTTGAAGTAGTGGCGCAGCGGCTCAAGGATGAATACAAAGTAGAGTGTCTGTTTCAGCCGGTGCAGGTAGCCACAGCGCGCTGGGTAAGCTGTGAAGACGAGAAGGTCTTTGATCTGTTCAAGAAAAAGGCAGCGGATAACCTGGCTCTGGATGGCGCGAATCAGTTGGTTTATATCGCACCGACACGGGTGAATTTGCAGCTGGCGCAGGAACGGTATCCTGAGGTGGAGTTTCATTCTACGCGGGAGCATTGAACGCTTTTTGCTTTATTCCCTCTCTCCCTTGTGTGAAATGTTGGGGTGCGCATTCGCTTACCCCAGCCTACGGGCTATTTTCTTAGAAAGACAAATTTAACGCTCTTGATTGTCGGAAAACCTTACAAAAAGACAGATTTTGTCTGTCGGGAGATTTGGTTTATAAATAAAAACAACAGGTTAGTTGTTTGGTATGTTAATTGCTTTAGGGTGATAAAGGTATTAGAGTGTTCTTATGTATTTAAATAATTTGGAGGAAATTACAGGTGAATAAATCTATTGTGTTTGTGGGGTTTTCTTTGTTCCTAGGTACTCAGCCTGCCATGGCAACAGAAATACTGACTAATGGAAACTTTGAAACAGGAGACTTGACAGGTTGGACTACAACAGGGCTTGGCTTAACGGGAACTTGCCCTTCCGCGAATCGAGATTGGAATGTCGCAGCAAGCAACTCTACAGGGTGCAGTAGTGTTGGCTCACCTTCTGAAGGAGGTTATGCCGCATATAATATGTTTGATGGCACCGGCCCATTAACCTACACGCTTTCTCAATCCATTAACATTTTGGATGATATTAGCTCAGCAAATCTTAGTTGGATGGAAGCTACGTCATGGCGTTTTAGTGGCGCGGATCGTATTTTCTCAATCGATCTTTTTGATGCTGCTGGAACCACTCTACTGACTAACCTTTTCTCTGAGAACTTTTCAGGAAATGGTACTAACCCATGGAATAACATGTCAGTCGATATTACTTCAGATTTGCTTGCGTATCAGGGACAAACTGCGACGTTAGGTTTTTCTGTCATAATTCCGCTAACTTGGAGTGGACCAGCGGGTTTTGGTTTAGATGCGGTTTCACTGAATATTGAGACTGTTCCTGAGCCTGCCAGTTTGGCTTTAATAGGGCTTGGCTTGGCAGGACTAGGTTTTAGCAGAAGAAAGAAAACGCTTTCGAAAGCCTAGTTGTCGCTAAGTTTTCAGATCTTAAAAAGCCTCGGTATATTTCCGGGGCTTTTTTATATCTGCTTAATTGTGCTTGCGCAGATGGATTTAGATGGTTCGAAGTAGTTCGTAGGAGGAATCAAATAAATTGGCCGTGCAAAGTTTACTGCGAAGCAGGCTCTGCTGCCACATACTCAAAACTATCCCGAAACACCTCCTGCCCCATTTCATCAATCACCGCCACCGACCATTCCCCAGTCCAGTCAGATAACAACGTCTTGCTTGACCACACCCGCCACCTTGGTGCGCCGACATTAAATTTCAGCTCGGCCATGGTCTGGCCATTGTAGATCCAGCGATGGCTGACGGTTTGACCGGTCATACCTTTTAGTTCGCTGAAATAATGGATGTGATGTTGGTTATTGCTTAGCTGGGTGATCTTCGCTGTTGGTTCACGATTAACCACCGCCAGGGTGAAGGCTGAACGAGCAACGGAGCCGCTGATGTAGTTCGTGTCGGCTTGGGCTGTGGTTGGTTTGCTGGTGTCTGCATTGGCGATGTTGGCGCTGCTGATGAGTGCGGCGAACAGGCTGATGGCCATGCCGAGCTTGAGTATATCCTGATCCATGTTTGACTCCCCCGTGTCTGATATGGGGATCAGTTTAGTGCAAGCGGGGTGGGAATCATAGCTGGTGACAGGCTGTGCGCTGTGGTTAAAAAGGGGAGAACGTGCGGCTCTCCCCTCTATTGGTTTTAAGGCTTAAAGTGCTTCGATCCTGGTAATCTGCTGGGTCAGGTTGTCCAGCGAAGATTGCATCTCTGCGACCTTCTGGCGCTCTTTTTCAACCACGGCTTCAGGTGCCTTGCGGGTGAATTTTTCGTTGTTGAGTTTGCCTTCAGTGCGTTGCATGTCTTTTTGCAGTTTTTCCACCTGCTTGTTGAGGCGGGCCAGTTCGTCTTCTTTATTGATCAGGCCGGCCATGGGGATCAGTACCTTCATCTCACCGACCAGGGCGATGGCACTTTCAGGCGCGTCATCGGCGTTGTCTAGCCAGGTCACAGATTCGAGTCGGGCAATGCCGTTGAGGTAGGCCTTGTTGCTGTCCAACAGGGCGGCGTCTTTGTCGCTGCCGTTGGCGAGCAGTACTGGCAGTGGCTTGCCGGGTGGGATGTTCATTTCACCGCGAATGGTTCGAACGCCGAGGATGAAGCTCGTGACCCATTCCATTTCGGTTTCGGCCTTGCTGTTGATCAGGGCATCATTGCTGTCGGGGTAGCGCTGTAACATGATGGTGTTGCCTTCCACAGCGGCCAGTGGCGCGACCCGCTGCCAGATCTCTTCGGTGATGAAAGGCATGATCGGGTGGGTCAGGCGCAGCAGGGTTTCCAGCACGTTGACCAGGGTGTGGCGGGTGCCGCGTTGCTGGGCTGGGCTGCTGTCGTTGTTTAGCACCACCTTGGACAGTTCCAGATACCAGTCACAGTATTCGTTCCAGGTGAATTCGTAGATGGCCTGGGCGGCGTGATCGAGGCGATATTGTTCGATGGCCTCGGTCACTTCGCGGACGGTGCGTTGCAGGCGGCTGAGTATCCACAGGTCGGCCATGCTTAGTTCCAATGCTTCACCCTGTTGGCCACAGTCTTTGTCTTCGGTGTTCATCAGCACGTAACGCGCTGCATTCCAGAGTTTATTGCAGAAGTTGCGATAGCCTTCGGAACGTTGCAAATCAAATTTGATATCACGACCGGTGGAGGCCAGTGCGGCAAAGGTGAAGCGCAGGGCATCGGTGCCAAAGGCCTGGATGCCGTCCGGAAATTCGGCGCGGGTGGCCTTTTCCACCTTGGCGGCCATTTTGGGCTGCATCAACCCGGAGGTGCGTTTGCTGACCAGGGTTTCAAGGTCGATGCCGTCGATCAGATCAATCGGGTCGAGTACGTTGCCTTTGGATTTGGACATTTTCTGGCCGTGGCCATCACGTACCAGACCGTGGATGTAGACCTCTTTAAAAGGCACCTGGCCGGTGAACTTGAGCCCCATCATGATCATGCGGGCGACCCAGAAAAAGATGATGTCGAAGCCGGTGACCAGTACGTTGGTGGGATAGAAGGTCTCCAGTTCTGGCGTCTTTTCAGGCCAGCCCAGGGTTGAAAAGGGCCACAGGGCTGATGAGAACCAGGTGTCGAGCACGTCGTTGTCCTGGGTCAAGGCGACATCGCGGCCGTGTTTTTGTCTGGCCTTGTCACGGGCATCTGCTTCGGTGCGGGCGACGAAGATATTGCCTTCTTCGTCGTACCAGGCCGGGATGCGATGGCCCCACCAGATCTGGCGCGAGATGCACCAGTCTTCGATGTTGCGCATCCATTCAAAATAGGTATTTTTCCAGTTGTCGGGTACGAATTTGATGTCGCCATCTTCTACCGCCTTGATGGCGGGTTCGGCCAGCGGCCCGGCTTTGACAAACCATTGGTCGGTGAGTAGGGGTTCGATGACGCTGTGGCTGCGGTCGCCCCTGGGCACCATCAGTTTGTGCGGCTCAACTTTTACCAGCAGTCCGAGGGCATCAAGGTCTTCGACGACCTTTTTGCGGGCATCAAAGCGATCCATGTCGCGGTACTGGATTGGCACGGAATTGTTGAGCCTGGCCTCTTCGGTGAGGATGTTCATCATTGGCAGTTCATGACGTTTGCCGATGGCGTAGTCATTGAAGTCATGCGCAGGGGTGATCTTGACACAGCCACTGCCGAATTCAGGGTCGACATAATCATCGGCGATGACGGGAATGGTGCGCGCGGTGAGTGGCAGGGCGATCTCTTTGCCGATCAGCTGTTGGTAGCGTTCATCGTCCGGGTGTACGGCAACCGCGCTGTCACCGAGCATGGTTTCAGGTCGGGTGGTGGCGACGATGACGTGGCCACTGCCATCGGCGAGGGGGTATTTGAAGTGCCACATGTGGCCATCTTCTTCCTGCGAAACC
>JAJRUN010000021.1 GCA_024277755.1 Gammaproteobacteria bacterium
ATCAATATCAAAAAGTTCATTTAACGTAAGCCGGTAATATGCTTTGAATTTTTTGGGTGAGTGAAGCAGGTTATATTTGAAGCCGAAATAAAATTCGTTATACGAAATTTTAGCTGTCCGCTCACTTACCACATTTGAAAATTGTCCTTGCAGAAAAAACCCACCTTCAGCAAGGGCACGAGAAAAGGCCTCCCATGTGCCACCACCTACGATAAAGTCAAACTTATCATTCAACTTCCAGGCGAATTCCAGGCCCGCATTTGCTCCAAGGCCTAAATCAGGCAGTGGATTAGGGAAGAGTATTTGACTTTGAGTATTGCCATCTTCATTTACAATATCAGCGATCCCGGCAATTGGCGCCTTAAATTCATGCTCAACCAGATCTTCAAGTGCCGGCCGGTGAAACCCTAGATAAGTACCAACAGATAAACGTGATTGCTCGGCAAATGATTCTGCTACAACCAATAACAAAATAAAAAATACGGATAGGCGAAGCATCTATCTCAAGTCTGCTTAGGCACATATTTCTGTAAAATTAGCGGCAACACATACATCGCAACCAAACAACTTATCATCATATAGAAAACAACAAAGACACCTAGTTTGGCGTGGGGCGGAAACTCTGACAACAATAACACTGCAAAACCGGCTGAAACAATAATGGCATTAAATACAATTGTCCTACCAACACCCTTCATTGTGTTCAATACAGCCAGTTCATGACCTTGACCGGCACTTCGGTGTAATTTATAACGAAAGACGTAGTGAACTGCAAAATCAACACCGACACCTATTGCGATGCCAGCCGCAAGCGCTGTAGAAACATCCAAAGGGATACCAAACCAACCAGCAAAGCCAGCAACAATTGTCGTTGTAATAACAACAGGCAAAACGATAGCAAGCCCACCAATGACTGAACGCAGTAGCAATACCGCCATAAAAAGAATTGCAAGTTTAGAAAACAGCAAGGCAATGGTTTGACTGTCAATGAGCAGGTCAGCCCAGATATATGAGTTATTTGCTGTGCCAGCGTAATTCACTTTTACACCTGTTCCTGAAAATAACTCCTGAGCATATTCATCTATACCATCAATAATCTGATGCAGATACATTGTTTCATCTGTTTTGATCATAACCATGACATTCGCAGTACGGTAATCATAATCAATTACCTCATCAAGCAGCTCTGGTTGACCGGATACAGAATACAAATACAAACCCTCTGCAATCTCTGACCTTGTATCCGGAATACGATAATATTCTTCCTGCATCGAATGCAGACTCTTATTCAAACTTTTTAAATAATCGACAACAGATAGGCTATCACCTACAAATGGCAGGCTTTCAGCATACTCCTGTAGGGCTTCAATCTTTTTCAGCAAACCGGGTGATTTAAGCGCTCCTTTCGCTTCCGCCTCAACGACTACATTCAATGTTATTGATCCAGAAAACCTCTCATTCAAAACATCAGTGGAAAGCGCAACATCACTATCCGGTTTGAAATCACTCATCCAGCTCGAATTCACATATAGACCCGATGTTCCAACCCCCATTATCACAACCAACACAGCGGCAAACATGGCTGCTTTGGCAGGGTTGTTTGTTAGCAAGCGCGCCATCTTTACTAACACCCTCGTCAAACTATCCTGCCCGTCATGCACTCGCATTGAACGTTTACGCTCAAGATAACCAGCCACTTTTGGCTTCATTATTGACAGCATTGCCGCAACAAAGGTTATCGTTAACAGCCAACTAAAAATTATCCCTAACACTGTAAACAGACCAAAGACTTTAAAAGGCGGCATTTCGGCAAATAACAGCGCTAGAAAACCTATTCCTGTTGTCAGCGTTGTCACGACAAGTGGTCGGCTTAAATTTTGCAGTGTAGACATTACTATATCGCTACTTTTTTGATACGGATCCTCTAATACCTTGTCGTAATAGCTGCTCATAAAATGAACTGAGTCGCCAATCCCTACGGCAACCAATATAACAGGAAGCATCGTTGATATTGTGTACATAGGCACGCCAAGAAGCGCCATCACCCCCATCGTCCAGACAATGGCTCCTGCCATAACACCCAATGGCAGTAATACACCTCGACCAGTTTTGAAGATCATAAACAACACGATTGACATCACCACAACCAGCAATGGAATCATCACTTTAATGTCTTCAATTGCATGTAAGCCTGAAGTTACTTCTATTGCGGGCCGACCGGCAATAAAAAACTTATCACCATTTTCTTGTACTTCAGCCACTACTTCGCCATCGCTAGTTTCCTTCCATTTCTGTGAGCTGCCAGACCATTCGCCACTACCGTCATCCCCCTCAGTTGACCAGCTACCCCATTCTGCTTCAGCCCCGGATTCTGCTGCTACAATAGCCTTTATTTGCCAGTATGCTTGATAGCGATTATCAACACCTTCTTTAACTTTGGCACGTATCATTGCTGCGCTGCCATCTGCCGACACCAGGTTGCCAATCAATATATCTTTGTGTTGTTTTACCTTTAATCTTATCTGCTCAATATCGGCATCATTTTCAGGCAGCTCCTTCATCAGCCTGACCGCACCTACACTATCATCATCACCTTCAAATAGAGTTGCGGTTGATAACGATGCAACATCTAGATTTCTATTTGCAATAATGGAAGGAAGGGCCGAGACTTTCTCGGTTATTCTTTTTATTTTTGCTAATGTTTCTTTATTAAATATTGTCTTTTCTTTGTTTACAATTACGATAACAATCGCATCTTTTGCACCAAAAACTCTTTCTATCTTTTCATCGTATTCAATCGCAGCATGGCCCTTCGGCATATACACACGCGCATCAGTTTCCCACTCAAGCTTATTTAACTGAAGCGCTAGGTATACAGTAATAACAAGCACTACTGTAAGCACAACTTTTGGATATGACGTTACGAATTTATAATAGGATTTCAAAACGATCTCACCTTAGAATGAGTATTTGAATTCGAAGAACACTCTATCATTATTATGAAAATTCCCAAGGAATTGTGCGCGCTGAACTTCCGCATTAAATCCACCTTGAGCTGTGACTGTGGACAAACCAAAATCTGACTTAGCACCATCAAACAAATCCAGCCCAACAGCGACCTGAAAACTATCCGTCAATTGAAACATTGCCTTTGGCTTTAAATATGACTCATTCATCTGTTGCAAGTAAATCCACAACATCTGAACCGTCATTGAATACTCAGTAAACTCTCGTCTAACAAAAACATTATACGAAGTATCAAGTCGCCCTTGAATTAAATTATCTTCATAATTTAGAATCACCCACTGCATCATGCCAACAGCAACATCCCATTTCATTGCCACAAAATCAACGCCAACACCCCATCGTATGTGATCCTTTTGAACTTCACCATTTGTATCTACATAACCGTCATTATTTTCATCTGCAGTATTGCTTCTACCAAAAAATTTGTTTTCAACATATGCCATTTCAGATTTTAATATGTAATCTCCTATCGGCTTTACTGCCGTCAGTCCATACATAGATATTCTGGTATACGAGGGGAAAAACTCAGGTCCTTCGCTTGCACTAGCGCCAATTTTTACTGTTCTGAAAATTACCGGAAAATCATCCCATGTATATAAATAGCTAAATGATAATTCTGCATCATAGACTGTTGTGTCCAGCTTTATTCCTAGTTCAGAATTTTTTAATGTCCACGATTCAGGCTTCCTCGTTCCTGGCACCTCCTGTAACAATTCCCATTCAGAACCCTGTGGAGCAGGCTTATGAAACCTTAAATCTGGAATCCAGACGAACTGAACATCGCCAACATCTGCATAGTAGTCTAGCTTAGCGCTCCAAAGCGGGATCCTATAATCGATTAAATCAGGTAGAATTAGCTCCCTAAAGTCCATCGGATTTATCTCATCGACAATTCTTACACCCTCAAGAACTCCCCATATGATGTATTGTTTACCTAAACGAATGTCCATATTGTCCAACGAAATATCCATATATAACTCACGGATATCTGCTACCGAACTATCTTTATCTTGATCAAGGTTTTCTACAAATGCTAGCGGCTCTTCCGAGTTTCGTTCTAATCGCGCAACGATCGTTTCATAGTTAAATAAGTCGTATACATGGTCATAATAAGCCCAGCCACTAAAGTTTATATCCATAAAGCTATTAACGGGATACTTTGCATTTAGGTAGGCTATATTCCTTATTTTGGTAATTGAACGAGGCTCACGAATGCGATATGCCGTTTCATTCTTCAAATACCCACCCAGCTTCAGCTTTGACCACACACCAACCTTTTCTTCACTTTCCAATGGTGCAGTAAAAATTGAATCGAAGTCCAATCCAAAATCTGTTTCTTGCGCTGATAATACATTGGCATACAAACTACAAAGTAAGACGCCCATACAAGCAAGCAGACGCCGAATCATACTCTGCTACCAGTATATAAGTGACTAAATATTTTCCTTACAGGCACAACAAATCACTACAGGTTGCCGCGCACCTAGACCAATACTTGCCTCTGCACCTCTCTGCAGCTCTAACCCACACCCAGAACACTCGACAACTTTGTTTAATTGTATTAATTCCCAACCAATCACCGAACTAAAGTTTTCGGAAATCGCCTTTTTATCACTCAAACCAACAGAAGGGTTTAATACGTCCTCACCTACTACACCCTCTTTGAATGCATCTTCAAGTGTATTTCTAATCAAAATTGAAACGGGGATTCCAAGAGCCTTAGCTCTTTCAACTACCCTGTCACGTAAAACCTTTGGAACTCTAGCACCGAGATATTCTTCCTTTCTTTTCATTGCTACGGAAACGGCCTTATCACGTCTAGCCTTTCCTATTGTTCGCATATCTTCCATTTGTTTCGAACCTCACATAGATTTCAAATGTATAACAATGTTATACATTTGAAATCTATGTGTCAATCGATGCTTTCCAACTTTAGCCGGCCACCTACATACCCTTTTTTAATGAACGCTCGGTAAACACCCGCGGCGAAACACCAACATTTACACGCACATCCTCAATGGTAAAAATAGACTTATGCCTTGTCTGCACATTGGCTACCACCACCCTATCCCACACCCATGCTTCAGCCACTTTCTGCCACGTAAGTTTTTGTTTTTTTAGTATATTTCCCTGCCTGTCATAATAATCCGTTTTTATCCTTACGCAACTTTCCCAATTCAACCCCTTTTTATACCAAGATACTTTTCTGCTATATAAGGCATCATCTTCTTTTGGCTTAATCTCTACCTGGTAAAACTCGACGCCCTTTTTATCAAATTGCCCTAACAAGACATAGCTATCATCGCCAATCGACCTGTCCTCTATATCCCCATAAGTAAGATCTGAACCTAGGAAACTATCGCCTGGATCACGTACCGAGACACGCCGCACCTTTCTCAAATGCGGCAAATACAACCACTGATCAGCCATCTTTTTTTCACTGGCCACATAGCCCCAACGCATAAACCCTGTACCTTTTGCATCCGGTGGAAACTCGGTAAGCAACACCATTTTGTCCGCAACGCCTCCTTCCCCCATATAGTTTTTCCAGAATCTACGGTAAATATTCTTACGTTGATTACCATCCTTATCAATCAACTCAATTGTCAGCACAGACCTTTGATCAGCGCCCGGGTTCTTATACTCACAATTCTGAATAATACTTTCGACTGAACCATCTTCCGCAGCAAATCCAGGCTCAGAATAAAACCCGCCTAAGGTAAGCAAAATAAATGGTACGCTGTATTTCATCCCGTCAAAGTCACTCTCATTGTTTTAAAGGAGATTCCGCACAAAAAAAAGGAGGGGCGCAGCCCCTCCTTTCTATATTGTAATGCTTTATTACGCTTTAGAATGGACCTGCATCTGCGGCAGATGAACTACCCCAAACAGTTGTATCCCAATCAATTGGCGCAACAGCTGAACCACCTGACAAGCTAAATGAATTTACAAGCGCTGGCGTTGTTAAATTCTCATAGGCAGTAAAACCAAACTCCTGCCCTACACCATCAATTGCCGCCATATCCTGACCAATCCAGATAGCCTTGATGCGATCCTCAGCCTGCCAGCTAATTGATCCATCAGCACCCAAATTTGCAGTTCCTGCATTTGGGTTTTCTCCACCACTTACTTCAACAAGTACGAATTCTTGCGAACCGGCACCTTGAGTAGTGGTTGCCTCCTGAATATCGACCTGACTGCTGATTCTCATCAGTTTTCCAGCAGAACCTTGATTTCCAAGCTGCTTCAACCAGAATTTTGCGTCAAAATCTTCAGCACCAGATGCTGTATCATCAGCGATAATAGCCTGATAAATTTTTGTTACATCATTAGTACCATCATTTGCCCAGCCTGTACCCAGCTCGGTAGATCCTTCAAAGGTCTCTGTCAACGTACCGGTCACGGTTGTTTCTTTCATCATTGACTTATCAGCCAAGCCACCTACATTACCGGTTCGAACATAACTTTCATCGGAGAAGACCAGCGAACCAGGGGCTCCAGTCGCTGTTTTATCCGTAATAATCGTCTGGAAAAAGTCATTGCCACTGGATGTTTCAGTAATCTGACGCTGAAAAAAACCTTCGCCAGTCACTGCAGTTGAACACGTAAAACCAGTTGGACATGACGCAGTAGTAGTAATTGTTCCACCACTTACTGACCACGCATCAAATGATCCTGTCGGTGATGCCGCCATCGCCGCACCTGAAAGTAACAGCCCTACCGCACCTGCTGAACTCGCCGCTCTGAATGCCTTACTCATTTTTTAAAGCCTCCTAATCCTCAAGTAACAGAGATAACAACATCTCTTCCTATTTGTCAGTATTTTTACCACTAGTATCACACTGCAGTCAACAGCACACGTTAAATTCTTATTAAAATTAACACTTACTATACATGGTTGTTGCACAATGTATAACACTGTTTTTTCACTGTCAAGCTAATCACGCTAAAATGAACAGCATGATCAATGCACAGACCATTTGCGATAATTATAAAAACAAATCACTTTAATTGCTAAGCTTTACTTCCAACAGCATACAAGAGTAGGGCGGACACAACCTAAATCGCCCGCATTGAATCACAAAAGAACCATTAATTTTCGCCATAAAAAAAGGGGCTAAGCCCCTTTTTTTATTTCATTATTTTAATTACGGTTTATGCGTATACCTTAGAACGGCCCGGCATCTGCAGCTGACGAACTACCCCAAGTTGGTACATTCCAATCTACAGGGGTAGAAGACGAACCTGCCAACAAACTAAATGTATTTACTGCACCGGTTGTTCCACCAGTAAAATCCTCATAAGCAGTAAAACCAAACTCTTGCTGAACACCCGCAATCGCCGACATATCCTGACCAACCCAAATTGCCTTAATACGATCACCTGCTGCCCACGTGATTGAACCGTCAGCACCAAGATCAGCGGTAGCCCCGGCACTATTCTCAGAACCACTCAGTTCAACGAGGACAAAGTCTTGTGTGCCAGCACCCGCAGCTGGGGTGGTCGTCGCCTCTTGAATATCAACTTGACTACTAATTCTCATAAGCTTACCAGCACTACCTTCAGCACCAAGCTGCTTTAACCAGAATTTCGCATCAAAATCTTCTGCACCTGAGGCCGTATCATCAGCGATAATAGCTTGATATATCTGCGCAAGATCATTACTACCGCCGTTTGCCCAACCGGTACCTAATTCTGTTGAACCTTCAAAGGTTTCAGTTAAAGTACCCGTTACGGTGACATCCTTCATCTGAGTTTTATCAGCCAAACCTGTTACGTTACCAGTACGCACATAACTTTCATCTGAAAATGTCAGCCCACCAGGCGTACCAGAGACTGTTTTGTCCGTGATAATCGTCTGAAAAAAGTCATTCCCACTTGAATCTTCCGTAATTTGACGCTGATAGAACCCTTCACCAGTCACCGCTGTCGCACAAGTAAAACCTGTCGGACAGTTCGCGCCCGTCCCTCCCGTTGATGTGGGGGTAATAGTGCCTGTTGAGACCGCCCACGCATCAAACGTTCCTGTCGGAGAAGCCGCCATCGATGCACCTGAAAGCACTAACGCTGCCACACCTATTGAGCTTGCCGCCCTGAATACCTTACTCATTTTAAAGCCTCCTACAAATCCCAAGTCAATCAGGGGTGACAACACCCCTTCCTGCTAAATATATCGACCGAACTTGTAAAATACTTTAGGAGTTTATGCAAAAAAACTAATATTCAATCGGACTCGAAGTGCCTGCCATGAAAATTCATAAAAATCAGATTATTCTGCGAGACACCATAATCAACCCCCGTCATGGACGCTGGATCTATGGTCAACTGCCTGTAACCTTCTACCGGCAGATTAAGTGCTTTCGTCAACAAAACCCTGATAGGGCCAACATGAGCAACCACAACCACCGTCTGACCTGGGTGAGCAGTGATAATCTTTGATATCACCGGCACTACTCGCTCAGCAAGATCGTATACTGACTCCCCCTGACCTATCTTGAATGTCGCCTGGTTTTCTTTCCATTCTCTATACTTAACAGGAAATTGAGACTCAATATCTTCAAAATACATCCCTTCCCAATCGCCAAAATTCCGTTCAACCAAGTTAGAGTCCAAATCTACCGGCAAACCCTTATGATTTTTGGCTATAGCCTCTGCGGTCATACGTGTTCTCAGGGATGGACTTGCATATATGGCAGAAATATTTTCTAGCGAAAGAAACTCAGCAGCCTGTCTAGCCTGCACTTGCCCTGCAGAGCTTAATGCCGGATCCTCTTTTGAATCACAATAAATTCTATTTTGCGGAAAATTCGTCTCACCATGCCTAACCAAAATCACCCGAGTGGCTTTTTCTTTTTCTCTCACCCGGCCATAACCTCAATCTTATGCACTACCAACACAGCAAAAGCCCCACCATCTAAGCAGATCACTTCACGCCTTCTAAGTCAGAAACTTCTGCCTTCGGGTCTTTTGAATTATGTTCAACCCAGCGCTTTTCACCCGTAGTTGTTGTCTCACACTTCCAGAATGGCGCACGCGCTTTCAAATAGTTAATGATGAAACGGCAGGCATCAAAAGCATTTGCGCGATGCGCCGACCATACCGCTACCAGCACAATCGCATCATTTGGAAACATCTCGCCATAACGATGCACAACCAAACAATCGACGATATCCCAGCGCTCAGCCGCTTCTGCACAAACCTGCTCGATATGCTTCTCAGTCATACCTGGGTAGTGCTCAAGCGTCATGGAAACAACATCTTCACCATCATTAAAATCACGCATGGTGCCAACAAAAGAGACAACACCACCATGCTTGCCACGCGGCAACGCATCTTGAAACTCTTGAATCACCTGGCCAGGAGAAAATGACTCTTGCTGAACAATTACCTTCACGCCATTAACCCCCGGTTACAGGTGGAAAAAACGCCAGCTCATCGCCATCCTTCAGGACAGCATCAGCATCCGTGTATTCCATATTGACCGAAATCAATGTGCTATCGGGGATTGATTGGCCATCCGTCACTTTTGCCCATACCTCAGACACGGTTGCTGAATCACCATCCAGCTCGAGCGCATCATCAGCACGCCCCATCCGGTCACGCAAACTCGCAAAATATCTAATAGAAATATTCACTATTCAAAACTCCAAAACAGTTTAGGCGTCGCGTTGCCACGTACCAGACTTGCCACCAGACTTCGCTAACAAACCAATACCATCCATCACCATGCCACGGTCAACCGCTTTACACATATCGTAAATCACTAGCAAAGCAACCTGAACCGCTGTCAGCGCTTCCATCTCAACACCCGTTTGACCTTTGCAACGCACCTTCACCAAACAATGAACAGCATTTTTTTCAGGCTCAGCCGTCAATTCAAGCTCTACATTGGTCAGCATAATGGGGTGACAAAGCGGCACCAAATCCGATGTTCTTTTTGCCCCCATAATACCCGCAACACGGGCAATCCCAAGCACATCACCTTTCTTATGATCACCTTGCATGATTCTTTCCAAGGTTGAAGGCTCCATAAAGATACGACCTTCAGCAACAGCCTCACGTTGAGTCTCGGCCTTTTCGCCAACATCAACCATGTGAGCTTCGCCAGAAGCATTAAAATGGGTTAATCCACTCATTTTTCAAATTCTCTAATATTAATTTAGATAAGTACACAAAGCCCTCCACGACAAAGCAAACAGAGGGCAACGCCTAACAAAAACTATAATAAACTTAGCCGCCAATTTGAGTCATACTGGCTCGACCAATACTATTGACTGATACCTGCTGCTCAGAAGATGCCTTTTTAGCATCAAAACCATCTTCTTCTTTTTCATCAAAGGCCTGTCGAAATACCGATACAATTTCATCATCCGTACCACCCTGACGAATCATCTCACGCAAACTAAACTCCTTATCCGAATAGAGACAGTTGCGTATATTTCCATCTGCCGTCACCCTGATACGTGAACAATTGCCACAAAGGCTTCTGGTAAAGGCCGGAATAACAGCAATCTTTCCAGCATGGCCTTCACCCTGAAATATGTGGTGTTCAGTCCGAGTGCCCTCCGCTGACTTAATGCCAGGATAAAAAGCTTCTATCTGCTTAACCAGGCTCTCAGCACTGGCAAAGTGACCACCACTTTCCCATATTTGATGACCATCGAATGGCATAAACTCTATAAACCTAATCGTAAGCCTGTGTTCAATAGCTAAATCTGTAAAAGCCCTTAACTCACCTTCATTAAAACCTCGCATCAGAACCACGTTTACCTTAACTCTCGGAAACCCCATATCCAATGCAAGTTGGATACTATCTTTAACTTTTTCCAGGCCTTCACGTCGAGTGATGCGAACAAACTTCTCCGCATCCATTGTGTCCAGACTGATGTTGACACCCGTTAAACCTGCATCTCTTAATTTCTGAGCATAGCGATCGAACAACAGACCATTAGTCGTGAGGTGAACAGCTTTAATCCCCGGCGTGGCTGCCGCACCAGCAACCAAGTCAACAATATCTTTTCTAACCAGCGGTTCACCGCCGGTAAAACGCACTTTTTTTATTCCCATGCGCCCCAAAATACCGATGATGCGAAGCACCTCATCGCCTTGCAAGATTTTCTCTCTTCCTTGGAAGTCAACACCTTCCTCAGGCATACAATACGTGCAGCGAAGATTACACTTTTCCGTCACAGCTATCCTGACGTAATCAAAAGTCCTGCCGAAGCGATCTTGTAATGGCGGCAAAGCATCTTGCGCCTGAACCGGCACATGACTCTGCACTTGAATTGTGGAAGCATTATCCACTCGATCTTCTTGATTTGTTTTCATACCAGACTGGCTGACAGCCCTCACAATCATTTCCAACACCAACAGGGAACCCATTGGCCATTCACAGCAAGCGCTTACGCAGACTTGCCGCCCTCTTTATTTAACGCAAAACTAACATAACAACAATTCTTTGAACAGGCGACCAATTCAACTGAAAACACCTGTCGCAAAATTTCTCGATGACCTAACTATGGATATCGACGGGTAAGCAAAAGAACTTAACACCCACCTCTTTCATTCATACCAAAATCACCCTATTGAAGAGAAAGCATCATAACCAATCACCCGACAGCAAACAACCAGCACCTTGAAGGTGACATGTTTTTGCCAATATTCAGGCTACTGCCAAAAACACTGAACACACAACCAGAACTGTTGACAGCCAAAATGTTTTAAGTAGAGTTGGGCTGACCAAACAATATGACAATACTCAATCAAATGAAATCAAACCAATCAAGCCCAACCGGTGAATGGGGCAGTCTCAGCCCACTTGAAATACCCCGCTCACACCCGTCAGTAGTCACCTACAAAAATAAAATTTATGCTTTTGGCGGCGGCGGCCCAAATTTCAAAAGCCTAAACTCTGCCATTT
The DNA here is from genome assembly GCA_024277755.1 of Gammaproteobacteria bacterium. GTDB lineage: Bacteria > Pseudomonadota > Gammaproteobacteria > Tenderiales > Tenderiaceae > Tenderia. Next base: position 11,948 of record JAJRUN010000021.1, read on the forward strand.
GTTTTGACCCTCAAACTGGCAACTGGCAAAAACTTCCGAACATGCCCACACTGCGTTCAGGCACCGCTGCCGCGACAGTCGGCGACAAAATCTACGTAATGGGCGGCGGTTTTCGCCAAGAAGACGGCATGTTCCGCTTTCTGAAAACTGTCGAGATCTACCATCCTGACACGGGCAACTGGGAAAAAGGCCCTGATCTAACCATGCCTCACGACTACCCTGCCGTCGCAGTACTGGGCAACTCGATCTACGTCATTGGTGGTCACCACCCAGACGCCACCCAGGGCGGCCCCAAAACCGACCCAGGCTTTGATTACTGCGAGCGACTCGACACAAAAGAAAACAAGTGGAAGGCCATCGCGCCACTACCAACACCGCGTTTTGCTTTGTCTGCCGTCACTCAAAACGGCCAGATATTAGCTATGGGCGGTGTTGCTTTCCGGCCAGAAGGATTTAACAACTTCACCACCATCGAAACCTACGATCCAAGCAGCAACACCTGGTCAAGCCAAGATAACTTTCGCCTGCCATGGCCAGCAGCAGGCCTCGGCAGCGCCAAACTTAGCGATGACATTTACGTCTTTGGCGGTTATAGCGATGACGACATCCACAACCGCACCGCCCGATACGATCACGAAACGGGTTCATGGCAACAGGCTGCATCACTGCCTTCGCCCGCTTGCGCTATGGGCGTCACCGTCTGCAACAACGCTATCTACGCCGTTGGCGGCTGGGCAGACGACGGACGCACACCAATCGATGTTTTTTATCGCTACACCTTATGAGCACAGCCGAGCTCAGCAACAGCCAACTTAACCGCTACAGCCGCCACTTACTCCTGCCTGAGATTGATCTGGCAGGACAAGCCCGCCTCAGCCAGGCCAAAGCAGTTATCATCGGTGCAGGCGGGCTCGGCTCACCCGCCGCCATGTATCTGGCCAGCAGCGGCGTCGGCCACATCACTATTTTCGACGACGACCGCGTTGATCTTGGTAATTTGCAACGACAAATTGCCTTTACCCTCAACGACATTGAAAACAACAAAGCACAGTGCCTGCGTAACACCCTGCTAGCACTCAACCCAGAAATTGAGATTAAAGCAATACATCGTCGCGCCGACAAACGCCAACTCAGGAAAATCGCAAACAATACAGACGTCTTGATTGACTGCTGCGACAATTTCGACAGTCGCTTTATCATCAACCAAGCCAGTCTTGAGCATAAAATCCCGCTTGTGAGTGGTGCCGCTATCCGCTTTCAAGGCCAAGTATCCATATTTGATCCGCGGACAAAAAACGCCCCCTGCTACCAATGCCTCTACAATGAAAAGGAACCCGAGCAAGCCCGGCAGACCTGCCATGACCGCGGCGTTTTCGCGCCACTCGTCGGCATCATTGGCAGCATTCAGGCGGCGGAAGCCTTAAAGATCATACTCAACATAGGCAAGCCACTTACCGGTCAACTACTCACCATAGACGCGCTAAATATGACTCCACGTCGACTAAAACTCAACAAAGATCCATTCTGCCCGGCCTGCGGCGACAACAAATAAACCACAACCCTTTGCAATTTCGGCGTTTTGCTCTAAAATAGCGCCCCTCTCACCCTCACAGGTGAAACTTAACAACCCTGAATTGCATTATTTAAGGAACTGGATACTTATGCCATCAGTACGACTGAGAGAAAACGAGCCCTTCGAAATCGCCCTGCGTCGTTTCAAACGCACCTGCGAAAAAGCTGGCGTCTTGTCTGAAATTCGCAGCCGCGAGTGCTACGAAAAACCAACAGCCGTACGCAAGCGTAAAGCTGCTGCTGCAGTAAAGCGTCAACACAAAAAACTGATGCGCGAACAAGCCCATCGCAAACGTCTTTACTAAAAACCTCTTAAACACAAGGACAGCGGCAAACATGGCCACCTTGAAAGAGCGTATCCAAGAAGACATGAAAGCCGCTATGCGTGCCAGAGAAAAGGCGCGCCTGGCGACTATTCGTCTAGCCCTAGCGGCTATCAAGCAAAAAGAAGTCGATGAACGTATAACCCCCAGCGATGAGCAAGTGTTGGCCATCCTGGAAAAGATGGTTAAACAACGCCGTGACTCAATCAAACAGTTTGAAGATGCCGAACGCCTGGAACTGGCCGATATCGAAAAGGCTGAGATCATCATCCTGCAAGACTACCTGCCTGAGCAGATGAATGCCACTGAGCTCGATGCCGTTGTCACCGAAATTATCACCAACGTTAGTGCGACAGGCCCACAAGACATGGGCAAGGTGATGACCGCACTCAGACCTCGCATCCAAGGCCGCGCCGATATGGGCCAAGCCAGCCAACTAGTCAAAAATAAACTAGCCTCCGTTTGAAAAAACCTGCCCGACGGCTAAACTGATCGTTTCGCCGCAATCCAACTAAAGATATTCTTTATAATGGCAGGCCGTATTCCACAACACTTTATCGACGAGCTTCTCAACCGGATCGATATCGTCGACATCATCGACAGCCTTGTACCGCTACGCAAGGCCGGCCGCGATTACCAGGCCCGTTGTCCCTTCCACGAAGAAAATACACCCTCATTTACGGTCAGCCAAAACAAACAGTTCTACCACTGCTTTGGCTGCGGCGCCAATGGCTCTGCCATCGGTTTTTTGATGGACTACGAACACATGGATTTCGTCGAAGCAGTCACAGAATTAGCCCGCCGTAGCGGCATGGAACTCCCCACAACCGAATACAGCAACACAACATCGAAATCAGGCCCAGACCTGCACCCCATCATGCAGGCCGCCACCAATTTCTATCAACAACAACTCAAACAACACCCTGAAGCAGGCAAGGCCGTCGACTACCTCAAACAACGCGGCCTCACTGGCGAGATCGCAGCCCGATTCGGCATTGGCTTCGCACCGCCAGGCTGGGACAACCTCGACAAAGCGCTTGGCAACAACAAACAAAACCAACAACAGCTAGTCACCACAGGTATGAGCATCGCCAAAGATGACGGTGGCCAGTACGACCGCTTTCGTAACCGCATCATGTTTCCAATCAGAGACCGGCGCGGCCGCGTCATCGCCTTCGGTGGACGTGTCATAGATAAGGAAGACAACCCTAAATACCTCAACTCACCAGAATCACCACTCTTCCACAAAGGCAAACAGCTATACGGCCTCTATGAAACCAAACAAGCCTTGCGCCAAATAGATCGACTATTAGTCGTCGAAGGTTACATGGACGTCGTCGCACTGGCCCAACACGGTATTTACTACGCCGTGGCCACACTCGGCACAGCCCTCACCCCAGACCACCTGCAACCACTGTTTCGCACCAGCAGCGAAGTGGTGTTTTGTTTTGATGGCGACCGCGCTGGCCGCGACGCCGCCTGGAAAGCACTCGACATCATGCTGCCCGAACTCAAAGGTGGCCGCACCGCCCGATTCATGTTCCTGGCCGACGGCGAAGACCCAGACAGCCTGATCCGTCAAATCGGCCAACAAGCCTTCGAAGAAAAGATTGTGAGCGCCATCTCACTTTCAGAGTTTCTATTACAGAACCTAAGCCAGCGCGTCGACATGAGTGCCATAGATGGACGCGCCCGCCTAATAGACCTGGCCCGTCCCAAACTGACAAAAATAAGCAATCATATCTTTAAACACATGATCATTACAGAACTCGCAAATCGTATCGGCATGCCCAGCACCGAACTCATATCACTGCTCGGCGAAAAACCAGCCACACAAATCTATAACAGAGCACTAGCCAAACCAGCTGGCGAATCACGCAAACCTTCCCCTGTTCGCAGCATCATCAGCCTGTTGCTTGAACAACCTCAACTCGCGCAGCAAGAACCCAACCCTGAACGATTTCTGGAATTAAAAGAACCCGGCATCAAGCTGCTAGTCGAACTACTCGAACTTATACAGCAGAAACCCAGCATCAGCTGTGGCGCAATTCTGGAACACTGGCGTGACCGCCCAGAAGGCAAGCACCTGAACAAACTTGCCCTCAGCGCCAGCACCATTCCCAGCGAAGGCTACGAACATGAATTTCAGGACGCCCTAAGACATTTAGATAAACAACGTGTTGAGCGCGCCTACAACCAACTACTACGCAAAAGTGAAAATAACCGCCTCAGCCCCGAGGACAAAAAACAGTTAACCGAATTATTAATTGAAAAACAATCTCTTAGCCAATCAGTACCGCGCATTGATGAAAATCAAAAATAGCACTTGACGGAAATAAATTTGAAGTTTAAAGACTGACACATTTTTGCTATAATTAGCGGCCATTTTTTCGGCCATGCACTTTAGGCACTTAACGAGCGAGACTTTTATACGTGAATATGAGCCGCGAGCAAACGGAATCACAGATCAAACTACTCATTGCCAAAGGCAAAGAGCAAGGCTACCTGACCTACCGGGAAGTCAACGATCACCTGCCCGACGAAATCGTCGACCCGGAACAGGTAGAAGGCATCATCACCATGATCAACGACATGGGCATTCCTGTTCATGAAGTTGCCCCTGACGCAGACAGTCTAATCCTGTCTGACAAAGCTGTCACCGATGATGATGCCGCTGAAGAAGCCGCCGCCAACCTGGCAACAGTCGACGCTGACTTTGGTCGCACAACCGACCCTGTGCGCATGTACATGCGAGAAATGGGCACCGTTGAGCTGCTGACCCGCGAAGGCGAAATCAAGATTGCCAAACGCATCGAAGCCGGCCTCAAGCAAGTCTACAAAGCCCTAGGAAGCTTTCCCAGCAGCATAACCCCTCTTATTGCGGGCTACGAACAAATCGTGGCTGGCGAAACTCGTTTGGCCGATTATATCCGCGGCTTTGCCGATCTTACTGACGAAATAGCCCCTCCCGCCAGCGCTGCCAGCAAATCTGACAGCGATGACGACGAAAAACCAGTCGATACCGGCACAGACCCGGAAGAAGTACGCGCCTGTATGGATAAAATTTCCAAGTCCTACAACAAGCACCTGAGTCTCATCAAAAAGGGTGACCTCAACGATCCGAAACTCAAGGAGCTACGCGAGGCAACATCCGAAGCCTTCATGGCCTTCAAGTTTTCACCAGCCTTCATTGTAAAGCTAGTAGTAAATCTGCGCGCGGTCGTTAACGAAATCCGCACCCATGAACGCATCATCATGAACATCTGCGTCAACGAAGCACACATGCCACGCAAAGAATTCATCACCTCATTCCCTGACAATGAAACAAATCTCGATTGGTTTGATCAGACTGTCAATTCAAATGAATCGTATGTAAAAGTTCTACAGGAACACGAAGACGAAATCCGCAACGCACAAAACAAGCTCGTTTCAATCCAGGAAACCAACAACCTCACCATCACCGATATCAAAGACATCAACCGCATGATATCCATTGGTGAAGCCAAGGCCCGCCGCGCCAAGAAAGAAATGGTCGAAGCCAACCTTCGTCTGGTTATCTCAATCGCCAAAAAATACACCAACCGCGGCTTGCAATTCCTCGACCTGATCCAGGAAGGCAACATCGGCCTGATGAAAGCCGTCGACAAATTTGAATACCGCCGCGGTTACAAGTTCTCGACCTACGCCACCTGGTGGATTCGCCAGGCCATTACGCGCTCGATTGCCGACCAGGCCCGCACAATCCGTATACCGGTGCACATGATTGAGACCATCAACAAACTCAACCGTATCTCGCGTCAAATGCTGCAGGAAATGGGGCGCGAAGCCACGCCAGAAGAACTGGCCGAACGCATGGAAATGCCGGAAGACAAAATCCGCAAAGTCCTCAAGATTGCCAAAGAACCAATCTCAATGGAAACACCCATTGGCGATGACGAAGACTCAAGCCTGGGCGATTTTATTGAAGATGGCAACGTCATGGCGCCGCCTGACTCAGCCACCTTTGAAGGTCTGAAAGAAGCCACCACCGACGTCCTCGAGGGCCTAACCGCTCGCGAAGCCAAAGTCCTGCGGATGCGCTTCGGTATCGATATGAACACTGACCACACCCTGGAAGAAGTTGGCAAACAGTTCGACGTCACCCGTGAACGTATTCGTCAGATTGAAGCCAAGGCACTGCGCAAACTGCGCCATCCAAGCCGCTCAGAAAACCTGCGCAGCTTCCTGCAAGATTAGGCAAACAGCAAATCATCCCCGCCCTATGAACAACAATACGGCGGGGATTTTATCTTGCTAGCTAGCAACAAAAGCACACGTTATACTACACAGCTTCCAAACAAAGGGCCTGTAGCTCAGTTGGTTAGAGCAGTGGACTCATAATCCATTGGTCGAGTGTTCGAGTCACTCCAGGCCCACCATATAAATCAAAAGCCTACGTATACCCGTAGGCTTTTTCTCCCTTCAAAATATCCCGTGTAGACGCCATGTAGACACATTCGCACACAAACCACCCCAGACAAAACGCACAAAGTAGTATCGATATTACTGAAATAGACGAACCCGAATGTAATCAGTAATATTAGCCAAACTAATAATTATCTTGAGATACAGATACTTGTAACCCCCCCTTACGAAGCCAATCATCAGCCACACCCGTTACAGCCTAGAACTAACTTCAGGCAAATCATTGGCCAAAATTACTTGACCGCCACACCCCCCCCTTCATGACAGACTTGAACAATCACAGGAAAATTCTCAGCCAGCGCATACACCGGCACATCAATACGAGCCTCCATTGCCGGTGTAATCACCACCATAGGTGACAGCCGTGTTAATGTCACAGGCATCAGTTTCTTGCTTGATTTTTTCAAACAATTCAAACGTGTCCGCCAATAGCCAAAGCTGGAAAAGAGATATTCTTCTGTTGGCTATAGACTTTCTGTGAAAGTTTGCCCTTGCTCCAGTCATGAATGAGTTGTTGCCAGAAGTCTTTTTTCTGAGCTGAAGTTATGGCGTTCGCTTTGATTATGTTTAAATCAGAACGATAACAATGTTGGCACGCGTTTGTTAGATGAGGTTTATTGACCGTTTACGAATGAACCACAATTGGGAACGACAGATCGAGACATGGCCAGGCAGCCTTTATAAAGTGTCATTTTATCTGCCAAATAATATCCTCCAGCAGTGTAAGCAGCACCCACTTGCGGACCACGTCATAGAGAGATACTGATGTATTCAACGATACGCCTTTCTTTCCATAGGAGAAGCTATGCCTTCTGTACCCATTGAGATTATCCAAATCGGCGCATCGGGCACAGCTCGTTACGGTGTCGTAAGCGGGCGCATCCAGGGCCAGGTCAGAGCCAGCATCGACGTAACGGCGGATGCCTGTCACGGGATTGCGATAGGCATTGAGCCGGGGGTCTTCGGCACGATCAGCGGGCAGGCTCAGGCGCTATTGATCGGTGGCTCGTTACAAGGACAGCTGGCAGCACAAGCGGGCGCTAAGGTGATGCTACGAGCCAACCCCAACCCTTTCGATTCGCTTGGACTCACCATTGAAGGCGGGGCATACGCCTTTGCGGCAGCCGCCGGGCGGCTCAGCATCTACCTCACTCCAGAGTACTTCGCCCGGTTCATCCAGGAGCATCTTGAAGAAATGCCTGCGGATCTCTTCCTTATTTTCCTCGAGGAGGTGCGGGCGGAGGCAGGTGTGTGGGGCAAGATCGCGGCCTCGGCCGCGATTGAAGGGCATATCAATACCATCTTCACACTGGACGGCAAAGATTCCGGCTTCGAGATCTCAGGAGGCTTTAATGCCGGCTGGGGCGTGGGCACCGGGTGGGACTTCTACTGTGAGGCTGGCTTTACTGATCTTCGTCGCGCAGTCAGGCGCAGTTGCTTACGCATCAACCTGGAGATTGCCGGTGAGATTCGGAAGCAGCCAACACCTGCGACACAGATATTGTCGAGCACTTTCGATTTCGCGTTTCCACTCACGGTTATGATCGCATACGACCTCGGCGTCATCGCCAAGCGCAAGGGAGCCTTGCTCACCGAGCAGGACGTGGCGACAGTATTAAAGCGGAATTTCACCGAAAACCTCCAGCGCTTCACGGCAGACACGCTCGCAGAGTGTGCGATAAAGTGGCTTGTGGGCGAATTCCGCAAGCTCAGTCTATCCCTCATTGGAAGAGCACTGAGCAACACCGACGTCGACGCTTTGGAGATGCGAATCAACAACCTCCTCAACCTGCTTGCCCCCGGTGAGTTCAGTGTAGACAAACTCAACCGTGCGCTGGCTGCAGCGGTTGACATTACCGATATCCTTGACGATGGCGAACTCACGCAGTTGGCCCGGCCACTCACCACCCTCTGGCTCGCGGGCATGCTGGGACTGCGGGCTCGCCAGTTACTGAATTCAGTTGGCGCAGAGGTCAACGTAGGCAGCTCACTGGCCGGCAGCGCAGAGGCAAATGTGTCAGTGGATTTATTGACAGATCCACCGCAAATCGTGCTCGACGAGATCCAGGCAAGCCTCGATGAGGTGGTCACGGGTGTCGACATCAGCATGGCTGTGGACTACTTGGTCCAGATTGGCGTCAGTCCGCTTCTCGCAAAGTACTCGCCAGAATTTGAGGACTTCCGACAAAAACTCGAGACCTCATTTAGACTATCAGGCGGCGACATCATTGAAGACATCGTGCGTTCAATCGCCGGCACCGGCTCGCTGTCTGGCCTGAACAGTTACACCGCCTTCAAGCAGTTCGTCCAGGAGGAGCTGCTCCAAAACGGTGTCCGCGACCAACTCCTGCCACTCGTGCGACAGCTCGCAAACGACGAAGGCAACACGATATTGACAGAATATATCGACGAAGTTATCGATCCCTGCAACGCGATTGTTGCTGACTTTATCTTCTCAAAGCTCGACAACATTATGCTGGGGGATATCACCAGCCTTGATCAGGCAAGCCTAAGCGCCCTGACCAATAACATTACCGCCGGCTGCGGGGTCGTAACTTACCAAATACTGGCCCGAAATCTTGTTTATTTCGACCGCATCGTGACAAATTTCATGCTCGACAATGTCCAGCTCGGTTTCCACGACCTGCGCGTCGCTTTCGAAACGCCAGAGCACCCATTTTTTGAGTCCTGCCGAGAGGTCATTGAAGCTAACCTTCCCGGCAATCCCGACCTATCAGAACGCTCGGAAGCATTGAGTTTATTATTACTGGAACTGGCGAGCGCTTTCGAAAAAATGACCGGCCCGACCATCTTTACACCCCAAAGACGAACTAGAATTCACGAACTAAAGCGCGACATATTGCTTTCGATGACGGGTGACTTCGACAACAACACCCCTGATGCCCTCACCGCCATCGTCCAAGATGTTATTGACTGCTTACACATCCCCAGCGCAGATAAAACCACCGAGTTAGCCACTCTGATGCTACAGATTCAAGCGGAGTGCTTCGCTGTACTTCTTCAGCAGGTTACACCAGCGCTGACCGAGTTCTACCTGGCTCTCACGCTGCCGGATCTAATCGCCCTACGCGAGCAGCTCAATACCTGGATCAATCAGCTGCGCAAGACTGCCGAGGATGCCCTCGCGGCGTACGCCCAGCTCGCCGACTTCATCCGCATAGAGATTATCGAGGTACTCGATGCCATCAACATCACCGTGGACGAGCTGCGCATAGATCTGGAGGCACACATCCAGAGCGGTTGGGCGATGCAGGCGAAGGCGGCCGTTCGCACCCAGGCAGAGCAAATCGTGATCGAGAACATCGGCAACCCGACAGCACAGGCTGCAGCGATCACTGCCTTCGCAGCTGCTCAGTGGCTAGTGATCAACCCGATTTTGGATGCAGCATCGGCCACCTTATCCGCAACAATCTCACCCCTCATCACAACGCTCGACGACATCGTCGATGGGGGTACCGATGCGGCGATGGCATTCATCACCTGGCAGGCTGAAATAGAGACGCAACTGCTGGCCGATCTACAGGACATGGTCATTCTTCCTGCGGCTGAAACTGCCACTTTGATCCTCAACGTGATCTTCCCACCGTACATCATCAGTATGATCGAAAACTATCTCGATAACCGCGCTGAACAGCGACAGCTTGAACAGCAAGCGGTCAACGAACAAGCAGCCCTTGCAGGCCTCGCAGAGGAGCGCGATACAACGCAGATGCGACACAGAGACCATGCGCACAGTACCCACCTTGACCTGAGCATCGCGATCCCCGGTATGGATCCAGCCCGCATCTATTCAGCCTCGGTGCGGCTATCAGTCTTCGCAACAGGGTTAAGCGATGAGATCCTGGCAGAGCCACGGTCGAGACGCATCCAGTTTCGACTCAACGGAAAGCCATTGCCGCAAGAGCATACAAACTGGCAGAAACTGCCCGAGGGCGGTCGTATCTGGACGTGGCAACCAGCCAACGGCGACGAGTTTTCAGATGGCATCAACATCTTCGAGGCCACCTGGATCCGGGGAACAGACTCGACGAGGGTCGAGCGGAGGATCGTGCAATTCATCGTAAACACGAGCGCCTTCTACCCCAGTCAGAACCTTCAGATCAGCATCGACGCCAACCCAAAGGGCTACGATGTTCACCAGGAAAACGTGCTAATCGAGTGGAACGGCGACACGACACTGCGACTCGATGGCTGGATGCTCCGCGACCTCGCCAACCACCGCTACGCCTTCCCGGATGATGTGATCCTCGTCGCCGGACAACGCTTGCGTATCTTCACTGGTGGCGACCCAGATCAGGACTCCTTCACCCCCTCAGACGCCGAGAAAGTTCTGCACATGGGGCGCCGCGCCGCGATCTGGAACAATACCGGCGACCTCCTCGAACTATTTGACGCGAACGGCGTGATTGTGGTGAGTGAAGGCTACGGCAACTTCTTCGAACAAGGGGCCTGACATGGAAGACTTCGGACTCAACGCAACACCCGCCATTGACCTGCTGCGTGAGCAGCTTCTCAAACTGCTGGAACTCGCACGCGGCGGCAGGGCCGATCTGAGCCAAACCAAGATTCCATTCAGCGTATTTCTTCCCGATTTCGGGGTCAACCAAGCCTCACTGACGGATGATCACCTAAGCGCACTTGAGGAGCTGTCTGAGATATTGCTGGCCAACCCGGCACTTGAGATCGACATCATCGTTGGGCGTGCCAGTCAGACGGGTAACGAGAGCAACAACCTAAGTTTGAGCGAGGCACGGGCGCAGACGGTACTGGACAGACTTGTTAATCTCGCCATTTATCCACCCGCACCGATTATCGGACTCGGCTCGTCCGAGCCCATCGTAGACCTACCCAGCCAGGAAATCGAACTCAACCGCAGTGTCGATATCCGGATGTGGTACGACCTCTCATACCACGCCCCAATTGCGACAGATATCAAGCACCCTGCAGGTTTCTGGAGGGCGTGGTCTTCTGGAGCTAGATACGATAGGGCAGCCCTTATAGTCCAGTTGGTGTACGACAACATCGATAGCCTTTACTCACCCATCTACGATACAAGCGTAGGAGAATCGATAATGAATACAGCGACACTACGGCAAGATGATGCCTTGGTACGCTCCAGAGCACTCCTTGGTTATTACAAGCAAACATTCTCCGATTCCCAGGCAATACTCGATGACATAGATGCTTTCAACACACTTCTAGATGATAATGGACTAAGTCCTAGTAATTTTTCCGGGGAGGAAATCTCAGACGCGGAGCATTTTTTTGTGGGAGCCGTATTTGGCTTGATTCCGGCCATTGGATTTGGTCTTGGAGTTGGGTTTTCTTTCCTTTGGGACTACGCCATTCAAGGTTCCCTAGGGTTTATTATAAATAGAAATTATAAGTCACTAAAGCACAATATAGAGCAATTTGAGGGGCCAGATATGGCAGGTGTAGCTTATGGCACATCAAGGATCGGGCGCGACAATTAGAAGTCTATTTTGAAGACAACCGTTATTTTTTCTACAGGTTGAGACCTTTACACAAAAAATAGTTTTCGTTCCAGCAAGGCAAAAATGATCGATAAACCGGAGTTTACTGGAGTAAATGAGGGTTTTGAGATCATTTTTAACGCCGCTGGGGCGGAAAATATGAATCGTGCAAAGATCTCAGGTTGAAAAATAGACGTGTATACACCTAACCCCCGCCTTGCAATTCCAGGGAAGAAGCGCATCAACATCACCTGGTTTTTTCATACAAAAAGGGGGCGAGGACACCCCCTTCCAAGATCTGAAAATACAGAAGACGACCGCATGCATTGGGCCAGGCTAAAGAAGGCGCGCCCTGCAAAACCAATAACTTTATTTTCAATCAGCTAGGCCGGGCGATGCCTCGCCTCACCCAGCCGCAGCAAACTAGGCAGCAGGATCAAAGTAAACACAGTGCTCACCGCCAGGCCACCGACGATTACCGCTGCCAGACCACGATAGAGTTCAGTCCCCGCCCCCGGCACCAATAATAACGGCAACATACCAAACAAACTGGTTAGAGTGCTCATTAGAATAGGCCGCAGGCGCAGGTGTACTGCCTGCTCAACGGCATCGCGCCGCGCCAGCCCTTCACGCTCGGCAGCCCGGGTCTGATGCACCAGCAGTATGGCGTTGTTGACCACCAAACCAAGCAGGATGACAAAGCCAATCATGGTCAACAGATCCATCGGCTGTTTAATACCCACCAAATTCAAAATATACAAGGTTGCGACGCCACCCACCGTTGCCAGCGGAATGGTCAACAATACCAGCAGACTATCTTTGAATGAGCGAAACAAAGCACTGACCAGCAGATACAGAATCACAATCGCGAGCAGAAAAGTTCCTCCCATGTTTTTAAGTGTGGTTTTTAACTTGTCCGCTGAGCCGGAATAACGAATAAAACCATCTTCCGGCAAAACCGCTTCAATCGCTGGCGTCACCTTAGCCTTGATCAGGTCAATCCCTTCTTCCACCGACATCCCTTCAGGCAAACGCACCTGCAGGGTAACGGTTCGACGCCGGTCGATACGCCGCAACTGATCCGGCCCGGCAGTGCGCACCACACTCATCAGTTCGCCTAGGGGCTGAATACCGGCATTAGGCGTCGCCAGGGGAATTACGGCTAATTCTTCCGGCGTGGTCCATTCATCACTACGCAGAATGACATCAAGGCGTTGCTCACCATCAAAATAATCAGCGACATACAGTCCATCACCCAAGGCGCGGATGATGCCACCCATGTCACCACGGTTCCAGCCTGCCTCAGCGATGCGGCGTTCATCCGGCAGCAATCGCAACTCGGGTTCGGCCAACTCCAGACCGGGGAAAGGCCGTGGCATGGTGCCAAAGGCCTCGCGCACCGCCATAAATCCAGCCATACCGGCTTGCAACAAGGACTCCAGCTCACGCCCCTGAATATCTATATCAATAGAGCGCCCCCCTCCCAAACCACCAAACAGCGAGGCTTTGAAAGCAAAACCGATGGTATCGGGAAAGCCGGCGATGGTTTGATTTATCAGCGGCACCAACATTCCAGTCTGGTCTGGATCAACCGTCCGCGCTCCCATAAACATCCCCCTGGACATGGCGACAAAAAAGTAATTATCCAATTGTGGCTGCTTCTCACCACTCAGATAAGGAGCCATTGCCGCCGCTACCTGCTGGCCCATTTCCTTTTCCATGAATTCAATATTGGCACCCGGCGGTGGATTGATAAAACTAAACACCAGGTTGCGGTTGCCTTCAGGCAGATAATCGGCTTTGGGGATCATCATAAATACCAGCAACAGCGGCACCGTCAGCAAACCCACAATCCAGAACAAACGCGAACGCGGGCCGGTGATGCGCATAATCAGTGCCGTCATGCCATCCCACCAATGTTGATGCGGGTCGTGCATTGTCGCCGACCTAAGCCAGGTCATGGCGGTGGTGGGCAAAACGGTTACCGCAACCAATAGAGAAAAACACACCGCCACGGCAATGGTCAGCGCCAAGTCAGCAAACAGCTGCCCTGCCTCATCGGCCAGAAACACCACCGGCAGAAAGATTGCCACCGTAGTGGCGGTTGAGGCCAACAAAGCCCCCCAAACCTGGGACGCCCCCTTGGCCGAGGCGACCTCCGCTGACTCACCCTTCTCACGTAAGCGAATAATATTTTCCAGCACTACAATCGCCGCATCCAAGACCATGCCAACAGCAAATGCAAGCCCCGCAAGCGAGATCACATTCAAGGTGCGACCCGCAGCATCGAGAATCAAAAAACTGCCCAGCACACAGACCGGAATGGCCAAGGCCACCATCAGGGTGGCGCGGAATTTACGAAAGAACCACCACAACACACCTATCGCCAGCAGAATGCCAATGCCCAGATTGTTGCCCACCATGGCAATAGAGCGATTGATGTAAATAGTCTCGTCATAGACCTGTTCAATCGACAGGCCAGCTCGCTGCAACGGCCCGTCGCGCAGCTCTTCCACCGCAAACCGCAGGCCGTTCATCACCTCAAGCACGTTGACGCCGGTTTCACGATGAGCATTCACCGCCATCGCCGGCTCGCCATTCTGAATAACAAAACTGCTGCGATCCACCATCCGCACCTCAACCTTGGCCACATCACGCAGATAGACCGGCCGCCCATCGCGCCAGTCCAGAATCATCTCGTCAAAATCCGCCAATGAATAAGCACCGGTGTAGCGCACCGTATAACGACGCTTGCCGACATCGGCAAAACCCGCTGACACATCTTCAGCCCCCACCAACGTTACAACCTCAGGTAATTCGATGCCAAGACTGGCCGCCCGATAGGGATCAAAGGTAATGCGCAGCTCATTCTCACGCCCACCGCGAACCTCAGACATAGCCACACCCGGCACCCGTTCAAAACGGCTCTGCACCACCTCTTCAATGTAATCCTGATAACTGGCGATATCGCGCTCATTGCCCGACACTGTTTTGATGATAAACCAGCCAATCGGGCTGCTATCACCACCAACAGTGCTGATAATGGGCTCATTGGCATCAGCAGGGTATCGCGCCACCCGGTTCAGACGGCTCATCACCTCAAGCAAGGCACGTCGCAGATCCGTGCCAACTGCAAAGGTCAGCGTCACCTTACCGCTGCCACGCCGGGCCTCAGACAACACCTGAGTAGCACCAGGCAAACCACGCAAAGCATCTTCTTGCGGCTCAACAATCTCAGCTTCGACCTCTTCAGGCGCAGCAGCACGCCAAGCTGTAGAAATCGTGATCTCAGGTTCTTGAACTTCGGGCGTCAGCTGAATCGGCAAACGCCCCAGGCTGATCAGGCCAAACAACAATATCAACAGAACGGCGACAGCAACCGCCACCGGGTTTCCAAGGGATAAGCGGGTCAAATTCACTCTGCAGCACCGCCCTTCCAGCTGGACGCCCCCTTCCAGTCATTTTGAGCAGACGCTCCCGCATCCCCCTTGACTCGGACACTCTGCCCCGGGCGCAGCCGTTCATTACCACGCACCACCACCTGTTCACCAGCAGCCAGATCGCCCATCACCTGGATAAACTCACCACTGGCAATACCCACCTGCACCTGCACCCGCACCGCCGTTGAGTCTTCACCAACCTTAAATAGATGGCTGCTGCCACCACGACGCAACACCAGTGCATCACGCGGCACACTCAGCACCTCCTGAGGCAAAGCAGTGGGCAAGGCCACCTTGAGCGCCTGCCCCGCCAACCATTCGCCCTCAACAATATCCAGCCGCAACCGCAATAACCGCGACTGACTATCGGCCACCGGCACAACAGCCCGTAATACCGCCATCCCCTGCTGTTGCCGAGCAGTAATCTGCAAACGCTGGCCAATCACCAGAAAAGGTTTCAAACTCAGCGGCGCCGACGCCTCAACCTCAAGATGACTTGAATCAACCAGTTTCAACACCTCATCGCCACTGTTAACCCATTCACCGGCACGCTTGCTGCGCTGCACCACCACCCCGGCAAACGGGGCACGCAAATTGGTTCGCTCAAGATGCTCATAGGCAATCAACATTCGCGCCTTGGCGGCCACCAGCTCATTCATGGTTACATCACGCTGTGACAAGGTTTGCTCCAGCTGGGTCTGAGCAGCATTATTCTGTTTTGCCAAACGCTGCAGACGCACCAGCTCGCGCTTAAGAAACGTCAGACGGGCCTCCTCACGCGCCACTTCGGCCCGCGCCACATCCAACCCCGCCTTGATCAACACATCATCAATGCGCGCCAGAATGCCACCCTGCTTAATTCGATCGCCTTCCTCGGCAACCGATACCAGTCGGCCATCAACCTCAGCCGCAATATTGGCGTCATCAAGACTAACCACCGTCGCCGCCGCCCAGCTCACAGGTGCCATGGCCCGCACCTGAGCCTGGCTCACCTCAACCGGCGCTGCCCGGGGGCCTTTTTGAGCCCAGCCTTCGACAGCGACACAAAGCATCAACAAAGCCAATAGCCATCGACTGGAAGTTTGTTTACCGCAATTATCCAACAGCTCATCTCCTTAATACTAAATAGGCTTTTCGGCCACAAATAGCTTATTATTGCGCCACAAAACATCATGCCTGATCACAACAGCAATTAGCACCACCCGTAGGCAGTGTTCAAACTTGTATTTGATGTTCGTTTTGCATTATTTTAGCTAGTCTTGTTCACGCGCATAACTTAATGTTTTCAATGCAGGCATATAGAATTCGGTCCGCAATTACATTTAATTAGCAGAAATACCGATATAATCAGGGCGAAACGCCAGGTAACAGGCAAAACAGCACGCTCAAGTTAGGGAAGATAGATGATTAAGCTAAGCATCCCGGAACGCAACAACAACCCAAACATTACTATCCACCCGGGAATTGCACAAATCAAGGCAAAGCTTGACCACTTGCCACTCGCCAACGCCCGTGAAAGCTGTGTGCAGATTCACGCCCTGCTCAAACCGCTCAACCGGGCACCACTTGATCTGAATGTACGCAGCAAGATTATAGAAATGATCCTGCCCCTGCTGGAAGACCTGACTAGCAGCGTCCGCTCAACCTACATGAATGTACCGCTACCATTGGCAGAAAAGCTTGCTCGTAATGCCTTGATCATAAGCGCCCTGCAGACTGAACTCAGCTACACCTACAAAATTATCGTTCAGGATCTACTGGAAGACCAGGTCGCCACCGCAACGGGTTCCGTACAATTACCGCAGGCCATCTATTACGCAATGAGCTTTTTGGCCCGCCAGCTGGTCGACACCTACGCCCTCTACACTGACGAACCCAGACACATCTGGCGGGAACTAAATCAACTATACCTGTACGCCGAGAAACGACAGCTACAAGATATTGAGCTAAACCCCATCAATGCCACAGACGAACCAAAACCGGCCACCATTGCCAACACCTACCGCCGCATTATACTGCTATCGCTGGCCAATCCTTACCATCTGATGCAAGGCGAGGCGGTAAAAATGTTCAAGCATCTGATCGATTGGGCACCCAGCTGCAACATCATTCCACACGGCAACAAACCCGTGCCGGAAGGTCAGCTATTCGTTGACCTGCAAATGGATGCCCCGCCGCTGTATGCACCCAACACAGCCAACAAAATACGTCCCAAAGAAGGCCGCCTGCTCGAGATTAAAGGCATTCTTAACAAACTCAATAATGAAATCCATGTCCTGGCAACACATAATAAAAATGCAATTCAGAGCAATCTGGCCAAGCGCATGGAGCGCGACATGTACTTTCGCTGGTCTGAAAGCTGGGGTATCCGCCGCGAGCGCATGAGCCACCGCAGCTCAGTCAAGACCCCGACGCAGGTCATTTGCAGCCTGACGCTAGCCCATCACTTCATTAGCGGCGGCAAACATTTTGAACCGGAAGAACACGAAGTAGAAATGCAGAATCACGACAGCCTAAGCCTTGGCCATAGCCATGATTCGCTGTCGTTAATTCCTGAAGGGCACTCACCCTGGGCGCAAGAAAGTGATATCCAACACCTAACCACAAGTATCGAAAAACCACGTCAGTCAATCTTTGAAAATAATGAAGGACAAAGCCAAAAGGATATCTGGGTCAAAGTATTTGCCACCTCAATCGAAACAATGGAAGAACTAACCGGCAAACAAAAAGTGGCATACGACACCTACGACTGCCAAATAATTAACACCAACCAGGGCGGCTATGGTCTGACCTGCGCAGACAAAATAACGCCATCTGCCCGCTCCGGCGAACTATTGGCCGCCAGAACAGGGCAATATAATGAAGGCTGGTCTATTAGCGCTATCCGTTGGATGAAGATTGCCAACAAAGGCAAGATCAACATGGGCGTCCGCATCATCGCCGAAGATGCCCGGGCAATTGGCTCTAAAGCCGTTTCCGGCATAGGCACCGGTGGCGAATATTTCCGCGCCCTGCTGGCCCCCGACCTTGACCCGGAACAACACCCAACTACATTAATTACGCCAGCGGCCGTTTATGATATTGGCTCCGTTATTATGCTGAACCTTGATGACCGCATTCTTTACGCCAGACTCACGCGGCAACTTGCGTCAACCAACGCCTACTCTCAGTACCAGTTTGAGTTGGTAAAACGGCCCGACACACTAAAAACCGCTAGCGACAACCAAGAACAACGGCAGTCGTCCCGATTATTTAGATAACGACAAGGTGACTTAACACATGCCATTACTGAAAAATGATGACCCAATGTACCGCCTGCTTCGCGAAGGCGACATCAAAACCTTCAACAGCGAAAAAGAAAAAATCACCAAGGTTGACCTGTCTGAATGTGACTTTCGCAGTGTCGATCTGAAAGGCATGAATGCTGCCGGTGTCGACTTTAGTGGCTGCTACTTTCGTCAGGCCGACCTCAGAGGCGTAGACTTCAGCGATGCCAACCTCAGAGGTGCCAGCATCAATGGTTCAAAAGTATCCGGCGCCTACTTTCCCAAACAGCTGACCGCCATGGAAATCGAACTTTCCCTGATTCACGGCACTCGCATGCGTTACGACGAAAAAGTCTAGCCATTCCGCAATTGTGGCAACACCTCAGAACCAAGCAAAGCAGCCAAAAACGCCAGCTCGGGATGTCGCTTGGCAACGTCACTCACATAGGCCAGCGTTCTCGGAATATCAGGCAAATAACCCGGTTTATCATCACGAATATTAAGCCGGGCAAAAATACCAGCGGCCTTCAAATGTCGCTGCACACCCATACAATCAAACCAGACCAGTAATTGTTCATAATCAACATCCACAGCCAGGCCAGCTGACTGAATCTGGCGATGATAATCCGCCAACCAGACCTCAACCCGTTGGCGTGGCCAACTGATATAACAATCTTTCAATAAAGACACCAGGTCATAGGTCAACGGCCCCAGCACCGCATCCTGAAAATCAAGCAACCCAGGATTATCAACCTCGGTTCGCATTAGGTTTCGTGAATGATAATCCCGATGCACCCACACCTGTGGTTGAGCCAACGCCTGTTGTGCCAACCATGCAAAAACATTTTCAAGCGCATCAGCCTGCTCATCATTCAAGTCAATTCCAAGCTGTTGCAGCAACAACCAATCTTTAAACAGATTCATCTCCGCCATCAACAAACCGACGTCATAGACCGGCAAGACCACCTCACTATCAACAGCCCGAACTTGCAGACGAACCAAAGCAGTCACTGCATCTGCATATAACGCATCGACACTATCATCATCAAGTGCCTGCAAATACTGCTCACACCCCAGGTCTGTCAGCAATAAAAAACCCTGCCGCAAATCCTGCGCCAGTACCTTCGGCACATTCAAATCAAAACTGGCCATGGCCGCAGATATTTTTATAAACGGCCCACAGTCCTCCTTGTCAGGAGGGGCGTCCATAATCACAAAACTTTTCTGCCCATGCTGAACACGAAAGTAACGCCGAAAACTGGCATCACTTGAGGCCGGGCGTAAATCAGCATCCGCAATACCCAGCACCTCTTCAACCCAAACCTTCAACTGTTCAAATCTTTGATCCATTCATCAATCACTCAGGCACAGGCGGCACAAATTTACGATACTGCCGACGACAAAAACATCGCATATCATCTGCAACCAAATAAAAACATGGCAACGCCAATAAAATAAGCAGCGTTGCAAACAACAAACCAAAACCCAGGCTAATCGCCATTGGCGATAAAAATTCTGCCTGTCCCGTGGCAAAAAATATTAATGGTGAAACACCGAGAAAGGTTGTAACACTGGTTAACAAAATCGGCCGCATTCTGACACGCCCCGCCTCAATCACAGCATCAAACCTACTCCTGCCATCGTTGCGTTTACGTTTCATAAAATCAATCAGAATCAACGAATCGTTGACCACAATTCCCGACAAGGCCAGAAAACCCAGCATAGAAAGAAACTGTAAATTTTCACCCAGCAATAAATGCCCGGCAACTACACCGATAAATCCAAAAGGAATCGCAAACATCACCACAACAGGTTCAAACAGAGAACGAAACAACAGCGCCAAAATGAAAAATATCACGGTCAAGGCAATCACCAGCGCCCGCAACATATCACGCATCGACTCGTTAGCCTCTTTCTTTTCACCCAGAAAAACCAGACCGTAATCATGTTCGTTTTCGATTTCTGAAAACGCTTGCCGCACCAGTTCTGTCACTGCCAGTGGCGTTGTCACATTATCATCCACCTCTGCCGTTACCGTCACCAGACGACGCAGATCACGGTGTTTAATACTTTCGACACCACGCGTTATTTTAATGTCGGCAACATCAGATAAAATAACCACCCGGCCAGCAGGCAACACCAATGGCAACTTTTCAAACATTGGCAACTGCTGTCGCACAGCATCTTTATAAATCAATCTAACAGGTATACGTTCATTCCCCCAAGTAACGTGGGCAACCTCTTCACCCTGAAAACCACGTCGCACCGCATCCGCCAATTGCCATTGCGTCAAACCCAGTTGACGACCACGTTCATTGAGCTGGTATTGATATTCCAACTTACCTGCCTCCATGTCTGTGCGAACATCATAAACGCCAGGCGTCTTCTTCAAGAAGGCGGCAATCGCTTCACCACGCGGCATCAGGCCTTCGATTTTTTTACCCTGCACGCCAACCTCAATATCCGCCCCCGACGGCCCTCCTTGCGGTCGTAAAATCGAAAGCTTATAAATACCCGCTTCGGCCAGCAAACGCTGCCGCAGATCATTGATCACCTCGCCGGTGGAACGATCACGTTCTCCCTGCCAGGAAAATTTCAAACTGACCACCGGAGTAATAAATGTTTCGATAAAACCGTGTGGTTTTTGTTTTTTCAAATCGACAATGAATTGAATATGCTTACTGCCAAAACGCACTGTGTTGAAGTCAATAAAGGTCACACCGACATTGGTCAGCAGGCTCTGCATCTCATTGTCTTTGATCACATCGGCAAACACCGTTTCCAGACGACTGGCCAAGCGTGAACTTTCTTCCAGGCTATAAGTATTTGGGGTTTCGATATTGACGAAAAACTGTCCCGTCTCGACACTGCCAAACAGTTGAAACGGCACCCGGGTCACAGCCACCACAATGGCAATGAGCAACACCCCCACCGTCACCAGACTCACCAGATAACGATTCACCACCGCCCAGCTCAACAGCTGTGAATATTTATCGACCAGGCGCTGCCACTGACCAGTGCTTTTTTTCTTGCGTTGATCCAGCCGCAAAAATTCACTGGCATGAGATGGCAACACTGCAAACGCCTCCCACAACGAACCCAACAGGGCACAACTCACCACCACCGGGATCACCGCCACAAACGCGCCCATGGTGCCGCCAATGGCAAACACCGGCAGAAAGGCGGCGATGGTTGTCGCGGTAGAGGCAATCACCGGCGCCATGACTTCACGACTGCCAACCATTGCTGCATCGCGTGGTGACTTGCCCATTTCCATGTGGCGGTAGATATTTTCGGTGACAATAATCGCGTCATCAACAATCATGCCCAAGGCAATCAGAAAGGCAAACAGCGACACCATATTGATGGTGTGACCAAGATAATTCATGCCGATAATGGCCACCAGAAATGACACAGGAATCCCCATCGCAGTAATCAGCGCAACACGAAAATTGAGAAACAGATACAACGACAACAACACCAGAATCAACCCCACCACGCCGGATGATTTGACTGTGTTGAGACGATTTTTTACATACACCGACAGATCGCTAAAGACGCCACTGTGAATCGTCAGCGGCAGCTCTTGCTGCAACTGCGCCGACAGTTCATGCACCCGCCTTGACACCTCGATAGTGGAGGAGTCCAGCGTTTTGGTCACCGTAATATTGACCGATGGCTGGCCATTAAAACGCGCCAGTGTGCGGGCCTCTTCAAAACGCAATTCAACCGTGGCTAATTGCCCCACGCGCAACACACCACCCTGTTGATTGCGCCGCAACGGAATCTGCTGCACCAATTCCGGTTGTGGTGCCACACCAATGCCACGCAGCAGAATGTCACCCTCTGCTGCCTCAATCTTGCCACCGGGCAGTTCACTTAAATTTTGCCGCAGCGCCAGCGAGATTTCTTCCAGAGTCACCGCCCTGGCAGCCAACTGATGTGGATCGACACTGACCCACAACTCCCACTCACGAATCCCGGCGGGCTGGGCGCTGGCCACCCCCGGAATCGCCAGCAGGCGACGCTTGATATCATCAGCCGTGTCATACAGGGTAGCGGCAGCCACATCACCATAGACCGCCATGCTGATCACCGGAAAGCGCGTCTGCACCCGGCGCACATCCGGCTTATCAACATCATCAGGCAAGTCAGTCACCCGATCGATAATGCTGCGGGCATCATCAACAAAGGCATCCACATCACTACCCGGTTTAAGCTTTATCATGATGCTCGACATGCCTTCGCTGCTGCTAGACATCAAGCTATCAATATCGGCCAGGGCGTCGAACTTTTCCTCGATGGGCATGGTCACCTGACGCTCAACCTCAGACGGCGCTGCCCCCTTGTACTCAGTTTTGATTGTGACCCGGTCCAGCTCAATCAGCGGAAACATCTCCTGCGGCATGGCAAACCAGGAAATCACCCCGGCCACCAGCACCAACACCAACATCAGGTTGATGATAAGAGGGTTATCAATGGAATAACGGATTAATGGCATCGTGAAAAATCAATTGCCAGAGCGGAAAAAAGACACAGCATCAATACTGCACCGCCAGGCCATCACTGAGACTGGCGCCGCCACTGCTCACCAACTGTTCACCTGGCACCACACCCGCCAGCAACACCTGCGTATCACCCTGGCGCGGCCCCAGCGTTACCAGACGCCGCTGCAACAGCCCCCCCTCAACCACAAAGACATAGGTTGCACCATCGTCATGCACCACTGCCGATACCGGCACTAACAACACCTGTTTCAACAGGGGCAATAGCAGGCTAGCCTCAGCCGTCGCCCCCGACATCAAGCCCGGGTTTTCGAAACGGGCACGTAGCGCATAGGTATAGGTATCAGGGTCAGGGTGCTGCTGTAAGGCATAAATATGCGCCACGTAGGTCTGGCCATCAGCATGAATATTGATCATCTGGCCACGCCGTAATTGAGGCACGGTATCCCTGTCCAGCTCCGCATAAAACTCCAGCTGATTCAGGTCCAGCAGTTCCAGAACCACCTCCTTGGCCGCCACATTATCACCCCGCTGAGGAATGACTCGATTGACTGTACCCGCAAACGGCGCCATCAGCGTAGCCCGCTGCCAATTGCGCTCTGCCCGCCGGACAGCGGCCTGCACGGCATCCAGCCGCGCCGCAGAACTGTTAACACTAAAACGCAGGCGTTCTTCGTCAGACTGCAACTGAATCAACCTCTGCCGCGCCGCATCCAACGCCGAGCGAGACCCCAGAGACCCCGACCCCAAGCGTTCCTGTCTGGCCACCTCATCCGCCTGCAAGGCACGATTGCCTGCCGCCAGCTGCAACAACTTTTGGTCACGTTCAACCGCTGCCTGCTCCTGCTGCTGCTTCGCTCTGGCCTCAACCATCAAATCGCGATAATCATCCGCCTCCAGACGCAGCAACTCCGCCCCTTGCTCCACCTGCTGACCCGGCTCAACCAGCCGCTGCTGCAACCGCCCCGCCACCTGAAACTGCAACCGCACCAGTTGTGCCGGGCGTAGATAGCCCGCCACCAATTGCGTTGGTTGCATATCCGCCGACTCAACCGTCACCACCGCCACCTGTACCGGTGGCAAATCAATCTGCAACAGTTCAGGTTCGGGGCGCGTCTGAATCAACACAACAATGATCAGCACAATACCGACCATCAAGAACAAGGTATACTTGGGTGCTACGGGCTTTTTTTGCACTTTAAAACCAGACAGTTGAGTGGGCCAGGGTTATTCATGACTGTTTCAATACGTTACGACAAATACCAGCGTTGTTCCATTGTTTCCTGTGCCTGCATGGCTTTTCCATATTCAATCTCATACCCAAACAAAATCACACAACAACGCAATTAAGTCCCCAGTCCTTATGTTCAAAACCCTCACCGCCACGGTCACCTCCCTGACCCTGATCAGCATCAGCATTCAGGCCAGCGCCAGCGACTGGGGGATTTGTCAGGCCTGGGCAAGCCCTAACATCGATTACCCCAGAAGCGAACGCGGTGAAGACGCCCCGATTATACTCAGCGCAGATTCATCCGAAAGCCACAACAACGAAACCGTCAAACTATTTGGCGATGTACTGGTGCAACGCCCCGATGAGCAACTGCATGCCGACGAAGTGATCTACCACAAGAGCACGCAAACACTTAACGCCAACGGCAATGTCCGTTATGACACCCCCAACTTCAGCACCCTCAGTTCAGCAGCGCAGATTATCAGCGGCAGCAATCAGGGCCGCTTTGATGATGCCGAATTCTTTATTTATGATCGCCACGCCCGAGGCGCCAGCAGCAGCATTCAACAACAAGGCAAAGACCTCACCATCATGAAACAGGCTCTTTACACCACCTGTGACAAAGGCAGCGAGGCCTGGGCCTTCCGCGCCAGCACGGTGAAACTCAACCACGCCAGCGGCATGGGTGACACCTATAACACCCGCCTCTACTTTCAGGGGGTGCCGGTGTTTTATCTGCCATTCATGCGCTTTCCCATCAGCGATCAGCGCATGACCGGCCTGTTGCCGCCGTCCTGGGGCAGCTCAACACTGGGCGGCAGTGAATTTTCACTGCCCGTTTATCTCAACCTGCATCCACAGCTCGACGCCGTCATCACACCGCACACCTACAGCCAGCGCGGCCTGAAAATGGAAAGTGAATTGCGCTACCTGAGCACCTTTGGCGAAGGTGAAATCCGCCACTCACGCATTGATGACAAACTCTACGGCCAGAAACGCAGTCTTTTTCACTACCAGCACAAAGGCCAGCTGAGCAACAACTGGTCCGCCAATATTCTCTTCGACCGCGTCTCTGATAATGACTATTTCAGTGATTTTAACAACTCCCTCAGCAGCAGCTCAATCAGCACCCTGGAGCGCCACCTGAAGCTGCAATATATTGGCGCAAACCAACGACTGAAGATTCAGGTTCAGGACTTTCAAGTCATCAGCGGCAACCAACCCTATCGCCGCCTGCCGCAGATCAGCCACCAGTTCACGCCATCGCTACCAGGGCCAGTCAAATTCCAGATGAACAGCGAGCTGGTGCGTTTTCAGCGCCCCGACAGTCTCAGCGGCAAACGCGCCTACATCCAACCCAGCCTGAGCCTGCCCTATCAAGGCACAGCAGCGTTTATCAAACCCAAACTCAGCCTGCACCACAGCCAGTATCAGCTTGATCCAGACAACAACACTCTGGGCGTAAACAACCTCAGTCGCAGCGTACCGATCACCAGCATCGACAGTGGCATTTACCTGGAAAGAGACAGTCGCATCGGCCAGACCGATTACCAGCAAACACTGGAACCACGACTGTTTTACCTCTACGTGCCCTATCGTGACCAAAGCGACTTCCCGCTGTTCGACACCTCAGAACTCAGTTTTAGCCAATCGCAACTGTTCAGCGAAAACCGCTTCTCAGGGCCGGACCGCATCGGCGACGCCAACCAGATCACCCTGTCACTGAGTTCGCGTCTGCTGCGAGCAAAAGACAACAGGGAAATACTCTACGGCAGCATCGGCAAAATCGTTTATCTGAACGACCGCCAGGTGGGACTGAACGGCAACAGTCTCAACCAGGACCACCAGTCCGACATCCTTGCCGAAGCCCAGTTTAAACCCAACGACAGACTCAGCCTCAAAGCCAGACTGACATGGGACACCGAATACGACCTGATCACCGAACGCGATGTGCGGCTGCAATTCCAGTCCGGCAACAAGCACATTCTCAATCTGAATTACCGTGACCGCGGCAATCGCATCACCGCCCCTGAATCATTAAAGCAAGAGATCGACATCTCGCTATTATGGTCTCTCACACCCCGCTGGAGTATGATGGCGCGACGTTATCATTCGCTGCCAGACGATCGCACCATGGAAAAACTGGCCGGCTTTGAATACAACAGTTGCTGCTGGGCCGTGCGTGCAGTGCGGCGCGCCAACTTCGTCAAAGACAGCACCGCCCTTAGCGCCCCCTTCGGAAACTTACGTTATAGCTGGTATGTCCAATTTGAATTAAAGGGCCTCACCAGCCTCGGCAAACGCATCGACGAGCTCATGGAACAACAGATTTTAGGTTTTAACGCAGTCAAGTAAAATTAGAGATAAGCATGATTAAACAGACATTCATCAGCGCACTGATCGGCCTGTCAGCACTCCTCAGCACCGCCACACTCAAGGCCGAACCGGTGCAAATTGACCGCATCATTGCCATCGTTAATAACGAAGCCATCAGCGATTCAGAACTTAAAAATGAACTGCAAAGCATCAAGCTGCAACTCAAGGGTAAACAGATGCCCCCCGACAATATCCTGCGCGATCAGGTCACCGAGCGCCTGATTATGAAACACCTGCTGCAACAACTGGGCAATAGCAACAACATCATCGTTGACGATGACACCCTCAACCAGGCGCTCAACAGCATCGCCAGGCAAAACAACATCAGCCTTGAACGACTGCGTGCAGTGCTGGAAGACGACGGCATAAACTTCAACGCCTATCGTGAAAACATTCGTCACGAAATTCTGATACAGCGACTGCGCCAGCGTCACATCAACAACCGCATCAACATCACCGAAACAGAGGTGGACCAGTTTCTCGCCCAACAAAAAAAACAAGCCAATAGTGCAGACGAATATCGACTTGGACACATCCTCATCGGCCTGCCCGAAGCGCCGTCCGCCGACGACATCAACAAAGCCAAACAACAGGGCAAAAAAGTGCTTCGCCTGCTGGCCGAAGGGCAGGACTTCAGTCAGGTCGCCATGAGCCACTCCGACGGCCAAAACGCCCTCTCCGGCGGCGACCTGGGCTGGCGTAAAGCCGGTGAACTGCCAGGCCTGTTTGCCAAGGCAGTCGCCACCATGCAGGCCGGTGAAGTCAGCCCGCTGATCCGCAGCCCCAGCGGTTTTCACATCATCAAAATCACCGAACAACGCGGCGGCAAACGGCACATGGTGGCGCAAACCCACGCCCGCCACATCCTCATCAAAACCAATGAAGTAGTCGATGATGACAGCGCCAGAACCCGACTGCTGGAACTCAAAGACAGACTGGATAACGGTGACGACTTCGCCGCCCTGGCACGCGCCAACTCCGACGACAAAGGCTCTGCCGCCAAGGGTGGTGATCTGTCATGGAGCAGCCCCGGCCAAATGGTGCCTGCCTTCGAAGCCATGATGAACAAGCTCGAAACCAACGTCATCAGCGAACCCTTTCAGACCCAGTTCGGCTGGCACATCGTTGAAGTTCTGGATCGTCGCCAGCACGACGACACCGACAAATTTTATCGCAACCAGGCACGCAAACAACTGTTTGAACGCAAGGCCGCCGAAGAGGAAGAACGCTGGCTGCGCCGACTGCGTGACGAAGCCTATGTAGAACTACAACCATGACAAAGAGCCATCCAGTGAATATTCACAGACTCGCCATCACCCCGGGCGAGCCAGCCGGCATCGGCCCCGACCTGCTGTTGCAACTGGCACAACAACCGCAGCCGGCCGAACTGGTCGCCGTCGCCGACCCGCAACTACTGCAACAACGCGCCGATAAGCTGGGCCTGAAAATCGAGCTACAGCAATTTGACTCAAATCAGCCAGCACAACCACATCAAGCCGGCAGTCTCAAGGTTCTGCCCGTCAAGCTGCACCAGGCAAGCCAGTGCGGCCAACTAAACCAAAACAACGCCCACTATGTACTGGAAACCCTGCGACAGGCCACACTGGGCTGCATGGACAACCGCTTTGACGCCATCGTCACCGCACCGGTACACAAAGGCATCATCAACCAGGCAGGCATCAAGTTCAGCGGCCACACCGAGTTTCTCGCCGAGCTCACCCACACCAAACAGGTTGTAATGATGCTGGCCACCCCCGGCCTGCGCGTCGCCCTAGCCACCACCCACCTGCCCTTGCGAGAGATTGCCGACGCCATCACCCCTACCCTGTTGGAAGAGGTGATCCGCATCCTGCAACACGACCTGCAACACAAATTCGGCATAGAACAACCCAGCATTTATGTCTGCGGTCTCAACCCTCACGCAGGTGAAGACGGCCATCTCGGCCATGAAGATGAAGCCATCGTCAAACCGGTTTTGAACAAACTGCGCGACAGTGACGCCATGCAACTCATCGGCCCCTTGCCCGCCGACACCCTCTTCATCCCCAAATATCTCGATCATGCCGACGCCGTACTGGCCATGTATCATGACCAGGGTCTGCCAGTACTAAAACACAAAGGCTTTGGCAACGCCGTCAACATCACCCTTGGCCTGCCCATCATCCGCACCTCGGTTGATCACGGCACCGCACTCGACCTTGCCGGCACAGGCAAAGGCGACACCGGCAGCCTTGAGCTAGCCATCACAACCGCCATCAACATGGCCCAGCAGTGGAACAGACAATGAGCAGCTCACACCAGGGTCATCGCGCCCGCAAACGTTTTGGTCAAAATTTTCTTCATGATGAAAACATCATTCAACGCATCATTTATTCGGTCAACCCAAAACCCGGCGACAACATTGTAGAGATCGGCCCCGGCCTGGGTGCCCTCAGCGAACAATTATTTGACGCCAGCGGCAACATCAACGTCGTCGAACTCGATCGAGATCTGGTCGAGCGCCTGCAGAAACGTTTTGGCAGCAATGAAAACTTTCACATCCACAGCGCCGACGCATTAAAATTTAATTTCAGCAGCCTGGCCACAGACAAAAAACTACGCATCGTCGGCAACCTGCCCTATAACATTTCAACACCACTGTTGTTTCACCTGACAACACAGGTCGACAGCGTGCAAGACATCCACTGCATGCTGCAAAAAGAAGTGGTCGATCGTATCTGCGCGGGGCCGGGTGAAAACAACTACGGCCGCCTCAGTGTCATGCTGCAGTACTACTGCCAACCACAATACCTGTTCAACGTCCCTCGCGAGGCATTCCAGCCCGCACCCAAGGTTGACTCCGCTATCCTGCGACTGACACCACACGCACAGCCACCCATCACGCTCAACGACAAAAAACTATTCGCAAAATTAGTGGCCCAGGCATTCAGTCAACGTCGTAAAACACTGCGCAACTGCATCAAAACATACCTCACAGCAGAACAGATCGAATCAGTCGGCATCAACCCAACAGCACGCCCGGAAACACTAAGCCTGGAACAGTTCGCCAAACTCAGCAACATCGCCAACAACACAAACGAGGTTTAACCCACCCATAGCGAGCAGCCAACGTTAAACCTCAAAAACATACACGAGCAGTCATATCGTGAAAATAAAAATCACGACAAAGCCATCAAACAGTCCAGCGGCGTCTGAAATTACGTCAAAAAATCTTGATCAGCCTCATAGCACAAACCCTTACGCCTAGGCCTGGCGCAACGATTATTGACCCAGAGTTTGATTTATAGTTTCTACATATAGAAGAGCCTTTAATTCAATCTGTTGTGCATCAAACCATTCAGCGGGCTGATCACCGCATTGCCACCACGATTTAAAACGTGTGCAAAATTTGGGTCGTCTTTACATCTTTATGTCCTAGCTATTCCTGAACCGTCCGAATATCAGCACCGCGTTAGGTTCAGACTCATTTCATATTAGACAAGGCTTGGGGTATTCATTCCTGTTATCTTGTGGTTAACTAAGGATAACTGCCAACAACTCAACCAATGAAATCCAGCCCAGAAAAATTAGTTAAAAAACACCAAGAACTCACCCACACAGACGGGGCGAAAGTAGTCTCACACGTACAAAGAAGCCAGGATGAATGGATTCTGAATACCGTCATGATTGAAGGTTGTGAGATTGCATTTAAATACAAACGCAAAAAACTTTACAACAACCTTAAAGGGCAGCGAGTTAATCTGACTTATTACCCCTGTAAGGAATCAATCGCTGGAATGGAATTTGATATCATGAAGGTCGTGAGAATAAAGGTTTCCTAGCCTCCTCTTCAAGAGCACCGCCGCCCTCTGCACTGCCGCGTACTTCAATGCCCATTGCTGCCATATCTTGATCAAAATAGACCAATAATGCTACGAAACATAAACCAATGATGAACAAACCCAGTACTGGGGTGCGAGTTGAAAGCTTGAGCTCGCTTTAAAGCATATCAATAGTCAAAGTGAGGGCTTTAGAGGCCACCTCAAGCCGTATCGCCCCTTTGTACAACAACACTATCCGCCCAGCACCATGATAATTCCACACAAGATAGCTCCGGTAATGGCGTAGTCATAGCTTCCTTTGCTGGGTGTGTTTACCAGCCCCCCACCGCAACAGCATCGCAAAACACTCACTCCTGCATCAGCACACTTGGTATCGCTAACTTTAAGGTTAGGACCTGATAACACTAACTGCAAAGCAGCGACGGAGAAAGCCGTTTTCCCAGATCAAGGCATATTGAGCCTGATGTACTTGCCGTATACAAACGAAAACACAACTCAGGTCAGGGTTAAATGGCACCACCCTCTCAGGGGGCGCAGTCGGGCTAATATTTCGCCTCTATCTGTCGTTAATAAAAATACTAACAATATATATCTTTGAGCCATACAGGCACGCACAGGTAAACAGAATGTCTATTGATAAAACCCTCTACGATCGTTTAGGCGGTAAGGCCACGCTGGAGCGTGTGCACAAAACTTTTTACGATATGGCCTACGCCCACCCCTGGTTAAGGCTATATTTCACCGACAAACCCCAACGGGCACTGGAGGAGCAGCAGACTGATTTTATGAGTTATCTGATCGGCGGACCTAACCGCTATACCGGCAAAACACCCAGAATGGCTCACCAACACATGGTCATAAGCGAAGAGCTGTTTGAGGCCAGACGGCAGCTATTATCTAACGCTATCAAAAAGGAAAGGATCAGTGACGAGCTAAGAGAGGAATGGCTGGCTGCCGACAGCACCTTGAAAAGGGCTCTGATAAAAAAATCAGCGGCTGATTGCCAGCGCTCTTATGCCAATCAGGAAATACTGGACTTTAAAAACCCGGCTCAACGATAATTTTTAGACAAAAAAAACGACGACACCATTCCAGGCACCGTCGTTTATTCAAA
The DNA here is from genome assembly GCA_024277755.1 of Gammaproteobacteria bacterium. GTDB lineage: Bacteria > Pseudomonadota > Gammaproteobacteria > Tenderiales > Tenderiaceae > Tenderia. The sequence continues at coordinate 43,555 of JAJRUN010000021.1, forward strand.
ACAGCTTAGTTGCGTATTGCTTCTACTTCAATATGCAGCTTCATTTCATCACCGATCGCCGGCAAGGCATAGGTCACGCCAAAATCTGAGCGTTTGAATTTCCCCTCGGCATCAAAGCCACACACATAGGTGCCTTTTTTCATCGGATGATCACCGCAGTTAATGCTTGCCACTTGCAATACAACGGGCTTGCTGACCCCCATGATGGTCAGGTTGCCTTCAACCTTGGCGGATTTATCTTTGTTGATAGTGACCTTGGTGGATTTGTAGGTGATTTCAGGAAACTCGGCCGCATTCAAAAAATCAGGTGACATCAAATGATCATCACGTTTTTTCATGCCGGTGCTGACTGAGCCGGCATCAATCGTGATATCCACCGAACCGGAATTATTGGCCCAGTCGATAGACAGACTGCCTTCTGTCTTATCGAAACGACCATGCATGGTGGAAAAACCAAGATGGTTGATCTCAAAATTAGGATAGGTATGGAATGGATCAATACTATAATTCTCGGCCGCCTGGGCCGACATTGATGCCATCATGGCCACAGCCAAACAAACTTCACGCATAAGCTACTCTCCTCTCAGTTAACAAAAATCAAAGACTTGATTAGATTGACGGCGCACCCGCCACTTGCCAGGTCAAATAAACCGCTATCGCAGCGGGTAGCAAGGCAATCAATACAGATAAAACGATTCGCAACAGTCGTGGCATGCTGGCTGACAAAGGCACGCGCGCCATCACCGGCACCAGTGCCAGCAGCAACAGGCTATACCAAGGTAACTTAGCGTAGACCACCGCCCCCAGCCCTAGCAAGGCAAGCACGGTTATCAGTGGCACCAGCATGATCGAACCCGCCACCACCGGCCTGCCAAACACCTGCAACAACAGGCGCGCACCCACCGCGGCGGCAATGGCCGAACCCAGCTGACCATACAAGGCCGTCGCACCCAATAGTGCAGACACACCTGTGCCCAAGCCCAGAGCAAATACAACGCTGTCGGCCTGTAGTGATTTGTGTCGCAAAGCTTCACAGGAAACCACCAGCCAGGCGACATAGGCCGGCCCGGCGATGGCCAAGGCCCACAGCTGCCAGCCATCAAAGGCGCGAAAACGCGGCCACACTATCCACAAGGTCGCAGCCACGGCCGCCACAAATAATAACCCCGGCGTGATGCGTCGCCAGGGCAGCAGGTCTAACAGCATTCCCAAAATTACTGCGCCACCACCCAGCAATAAAATTTTGCGGTGGCTGCTTAAAGGAAAAAACCTGAAATCAGTTAACAGATAAACACTGGCGGCAAAACCGGCAACGGCAGACAAGCCTGACCAAACCCAACCGTGCGGACGCAGGATAACTGCCACCACCAAACTCACTACAAATGGTAGCAGTGCAGATTGAAACAGGGGGTTGTTAAGCAGTTCGTCCATGCTGGCCTTTCATGATGATTATCAATGGGGCATCAGCATAACAAGATAGTTCAGCCGGGAACTACAGACATTTTGTGAGGGATTATTTTTTACGTTCGACGATCTCTTCAGGCTGACCCGTGATCTCGGTCATAGCCTGACTGATCCACTCTTCCGCCATTCGGTTGATCTCTGCAGCTTTGTGCACCTTGCTGTCAATCACCGGGCCAATCTTGACTTTGATGACACCGGGTTTTTTGAGAAAACCGTGTCGCGGCCAGAAGTGCCCTGCATTATGGGCAATGGGCACCACCGGATGACCACTCTTCTCTGCCAGCATAGCACCACCAAAACCGAATTTACGCATCGTGCCCGGCGCCATGCGCGTGCCTTCGGGAAAGACAATCAACCAGCGGCCTTCATCGAGACAAACCTTGCCCAACTCAACCAACTGCTTTAGCGCCTTGCGCCCCGAGGCACGATCAATGGCAACCGGTTTTAACAAGGCCAAACCCCAACCGAAAAAAGGAATGCGCAGCAGTTCGCGTTTTAACACCCAGGTTTGCGGCGGTAAAAAACATTGCAGGGCGTAGGTCTCCCAGGTGGAGGCGTGTTTAGCAAACACAATTGCTGACTCTTTGGGCAGATTTTCCAAGCCTTCCACTTCATAACTCAGGCCGCAGGTGAGTTTCAGCCACCAGATATTGAAACGGGCATACTGAGAAATAAAACGATAGCGCGTCTTGAATGAAAACGGAAAGGTCAGCAGTGCCAGTGATGCAAATACCACGGCGGTCAACACCATGCTGACAAAATAGATTGCTGAGCGAAAATACTGCATAAGACTTAACCTTGCTCCAACAACAGCATGTCTACCACCGCTGCCAGATCGCTATAAACAGGATAAATGAGATTATCACCCAGCTTGGCGATAGTACGCTCACCCTTGCCGGTACGCACCAGCAAAGGACGCGCCTCAACAACATCAGCCGCCTGCAAATCACGCAACGAATCCCCCACCACCGGCACGTCTTTTAAACCGGTGCGCAAGCGTTGAGAAATATCCATCAACATTCCCGGCTTGGGCTTGCGGCAAGCACAGGCGTCATCCGGACCATGTGGACAGTACAAAACCGCTTCGATTGAGCCACCGGCATCGTTAACCAGTTTATGCATTTTGTCATGCATTTGGTTCAAGGCATCAAGATCAAAGTAACCACGGGCAATACCCGATTGATTCGTCACAACCACAACGCGGTAGTCATTCATCGACAGCCTGGCAATGGCCTCGATACTGCCGGCAATGGGCCGCCACTCATCCGCTGACTTGATGTAATCATCAGAGTCTTGATTGATAACGCCGTCGCGGTCGAGGATGATCAGCTTCATGGCTTAGCTTTGCAACTGCGACACATCGGCCACCTGCAAAAACAGGTGATGCAGACTGTTGAGCAAAGCCAGACGATTCAATTTGATCTGTTCATCATCAACCATGACCATCACCTCATCAAAAAAGGCGTCGACAGGTTCACGCAGTGCCGCCATCTCCTGCAGGGCGGCGGTGTAGTCAAACGTTGCCAGCGCGGGCTTGACCGCTTCACTGACCACAGCGATACGTTCAGCCAGAGCCTTCTCTGCGGCTTCCTGCAATAAAGATGTGTCCACTGCCGCGGCAACCGTGACACCAGCTTCAATCGCTTGACGCAGAATATTGGCCGCACGTTTGTTGGCTGCCGCCAGCGCTTCCGCACCAGCCAGTTGACGAAAGGCATTCACCGCTCGAACACGCTGATCAAAATCATAAGGCTGGGTTGGCCGCATCACAGAGACAGCCTCAAACACGTCGACAGAAATACCTGCATCGGTGTAGTAGACACGCAGACGTTCTATCATGAAACTGAAGACTTTCTCCAGGGTTTCTGGATGCAAGGCGCGCTGTTTAGAACCGGAATTCTGGTAACAGCTTCCTGCCTGCCCAAGAATAGATTTAAGGTCAAGACTCAAATCTCTTTCAATAATGATGCGCACAATACCCAGCGCCGCACGACGCAGGGCAAATGGATCTTTACTGCCTGTCGGTGGCTGACCAATATCAAAAATACCCACCATCGTATCGACCTTGTCGGCAATCGCCACCGCCTGACCAATGGCACCTTGCGGCAGCTCATCACCGGCAAAACGCGGCATGTACTGCTCATCCATGGCTGCAGCCACGGCAGCGGTCTCACCATCAATATTGGCGTAATAAGAGCCCATAATGCCTTGCAGCTCGGGAAACTCACCCACCATCTCTGACATTAGGTCACACTTGGCCAGTTGTCCGGCACGCACACCGTCAGCCTTGTCGGCACCCAGTTGTTCGGCGATAAAACCGGCCAGGGCGGCAATGCGTTCAGACTTATCAAATACCGTGCCCAGCTCTTTCTGAAAGACCACGCTTTTCAGCGCAGCACGGTTGTCTTCAAGCGTGTGTTTACGATCCTGATTCCAGAAAAACTCGGCATCAGACAGACGCGGACGAATTACCCGTTCGTTACCGGCTCGCACAGCACTGACATCCTTGCTGTCGATATTGCTGACAGTGATAAAATTGGGCATTAATTTGCCGTCGGCATCCACCACATGGAAATATTTCTGGTGGCCCTTCATCGCTGAGATCAGCGCCTCGGCAGGCACACCAAGAAATTTATCCTCAAACGAACCCGCTACCGCCACTGGCCATTCCACCATGCCGGTCACTTCGTCCAGCAGTGCCGCATCAATCACGGCCTTGCCACCCAGCTTGACGGCAGCTTCCTGCACCTGCCCGCGCACGGCTTCACGTCGATCATTAAAACTGGCCACCACCCGGCCTTCGGTTTGCAGCAACGGCGCATATTCAGACGGCTGATTGATGCTGATCTTGTCAGGGTGATGAAAACGATGGCCGCGCGTTTCACGCCCTGACTGTACTGCCAGCATTTCTGCGTCGATAAGATCATCACCAAACAGCAATACCAGCCAATGCACCGGTCGAACAAATTCGGCCGCCAGATCACCCCAGCGCATGCGTTTGGGGATGGGCAGCTTGTCCAGTGACTGCTGAACGATGGCAGGAATCAATGCCTGTGCCTGCTTGCCCTTCTCTTCGGCGCGATATACCAGCCAGCTACCCTTGGCTGTTTCCAATGTTTCCAGCGTTTCAACCTCAACACCGCATGAACGGGCAAAGCCCTGCAGCGCCTTTGTCGGCAGGCCTTCATCATCATAGGCAGCCTGCACCGCTGGGCCGCGACGTTCGACTTGTTTGTCAGCCTGAGCCTCTTGCAATGCCTCAACCACAATCGCCAAACGCCGTGGCGCAGCGTAGCTGTGTACGTCCAGGTGCTTTAGACCCGCCTCTTTCAGGCCATTGACGACCCCTTTGGTGAACGCAGCCGACAATTTTGACAGCGCCTTGGGGGGCAGCTCTTCGGTGCCCAGTTCAACCAGAAAATCACGTCTGTTCATCAGGCCACCCTTCCTTGCTTCAACATGGGGAATCCCAGGGCTTCTCGACGTTCGTAATAAAGATCAGCCACTGCCCGCGACAGCGATCGAATCCGACCAATAAAACGGGCCCGTTCGGTGACTGAAATGGCGTGGCGGGCATCCAGCAGATTAAAGGTGTGGGACGCCTTGACCATCTGCTCATAGGCAGGCAGCGGCAGCCCGGCCTCAATCAGTTTTTTGCTCTCAGCCTCACAGACATCGAACCACTGAAACAGGGCGTCGGTGTTGGCGTGTTCAAAATTATAAGTCGATTGTTCAACCTCATTTTGATGAAAGATATCGCCGTAAGTAACATCACCGTCAGGGCCGTGAGCCCAGACTAAATCGTAAACGCTGTCCACCCCCTGGATATACATGGCCAGCCGCTCAAGGCCGTAGGTAATCTCACCGGTCACCGGTTTGCACTCCAGACCACCCACCTGTTGAAAATAGGTGAACTGGGTCACTTCCATACCATTGAGCCAGACTTCCCAACCCAGCCCCCAAGCACCCAGGGTGGGTGATTCCCAGTTATCTTCGACAAAGCGGATGTCATGCACCAGCGGATCGAAGCCAAGCATCTTCAGCGAGCCGAGATAGAGTTCCTGAATTTCCAGCGGCGATGGTTTGAGCACCACCTGAAACTGGTAGTAATGCTGCAGGCGATTCGGATTTTCACCGTAACGGCCATCGGTAGGACGACGCGAAGGCTGAACATAAGCCGCACGCCAGGGCTCAGGCCCGATGGCGCGCAGAAAAGTAGCCGTATGAAACGTCCCTGCCCCCACTTCCATATCATAAGGCTGCATGACAACGCAGCCCTGCTCTGCCCAATAGTTCTGCAGCGCCAGAATCAGGCCCTGAAAGGTAGAAAGATCACAATCGGCAGTCAAACTGCCTTGATTACTGGCAACCAAGGTATCCCCTTCGAAATACTTAAAAATCAAAAGGAGGGGATTATACCCTCTGGCCGCAACAGATTGCAGCTAAGCTGATTACATCCGCAGTTCCAGACCAAAATTAATCGCTGAGGACTGCCAGCTAACCCTGTTTAATCGGGTTATTTCGGTGCTGGCATCTGAAAAATAGGTGGTATCCAGCCCCGCTTGCGTTTGCCAGCGACCGTAATCAATTCCAAACAGCCAAAACCAATTTGCAGAATAGTCAATCGGCGAACGCCCGTTGAGAGAAAATGAAAACCCAGCCCCCTTGGCCAGGTGTTCAAAACTCTTGGGCTGGGCAAAATCTTCCCTGAGGTTCCAATTCGCCTCAGCCTGATAATCGACACGGTGATAAATCAAACTCATCTCAATCTCAGTATCTGTTTGAATATTTTTGCCGCCAAACACCAGACCCACCCAGCCCCCCTGCCACTCGGCATCATAACGACTGTTTAAGCCCGGAAACGCACCCGTCGCCGGGATGGTTTGAAAGGCATTTGCCAGCCGCAGACCCTGAGTGTGAATAGAATAACCAAACACTGGCATGAAATAGCTGCTGGCTTTACCCCCTCTGTCAGTGGTGTCGAACTTGCGGCCAAAGCCAATACTGACATCTGCCAGCTCGCCGCCGCCCGCATTGTTGGTTCTGGAAAACTCACCTCTCCGATCATCATAATAATAATCTGAATCCTGATTTTTGCCCGTGACGACAACCCCGTAAGCAAGACCTCCCCTGATATAAAAATCAGCCAGATAAGCCTCCATACTGAGCTTGATCCGCGGGGTTTGCAGGCTGCGCCACTGTAGCTCAGACAAGACATTAGGGTTTTGACCATTAATATCCCCGGCAATACTCCAGCCGAGATTATCGACCCGATAATCCAACTGCACACCTATGGTCAGGCCCGATTCAGCCAGCGCCATTCCCGCCACGCTGCAGCCAAGCACCACACCAAGCACAGACCCACACATCGGCACCCCCCTCAATTTATGCAAATCCATCATACATATAATTAGTCACCAGAACTAAGCCATGCTCAAGCGACCGAAATAAACAGCCGATAGCCTAATTAGGTAACCCAAAACGGTGGATCCAAGACAATGAATGATTTCGTTATTGAAGCCACAACAACTGCCCAATGGCAGTCCCTGGTTTGCGAAGCAGAGGCCAACGCCAACCTTCAACTCAACGAGACCCTGGAGAGCTACCTGGTCTTCACCCTGATGCGCTTTACACAACGACCGGAACTGACCAGCAGCATCATTGCCCTGGAGTTTCTCGACGGCATTCAAAATCAGGGCCAGCAACAACACGATCAGTTACGCGATGTGGGCGATAAATGCCTGCTGTTATCCGGCCTGTTCCCCCTCACGGCCAAACGTCGCCTGGTCAGCCTGGGCTACTTCGTCAATATGGGCCGCAGCGCCTACCAGCAGCTGCATGACAAAATTCACGGTTTTTATGGCCAACTGGCGGCAGACTTTTTACCAATGATGGACGTGCTGCACGCCATCGGCGAACTCAATCAACAAAACCATCAAATTGATCTTCTGGATAGCTTTGAGCTGTGGGACGAAACCGGCAGCCAGCAAGCCCTGCAACGCATCAAAACAGTCAGTGACACCGGTCAGCCGATCAAGCACAACAGCAAAACCCGCCACTAGCAAACAGCCAGACAACATCGCCTTAAGCCGCCAGATTTGTTATATTCAGCGGCCTTTTTAGCGCTACAGATTTCAGAATCATCATGTCCAAACAAATCAAAGCCGTCGCCCTGATATCGGGCGGCCTCGATTCCATGCTGGCGGTACGCGCCATGCTGGATCAAGGCATCCACGTCGAAGGTATCAATTTCTTCACAGGTTTCTGCGTCGAAGGCCATACCCACGCCATCCGCAAACAAGATCAGAAAAAACAGAAGCGCAACAACGCCCTCTGGGTAGCCGAGCAGCTGGGCATCAAACTGCACATCATCGATGTTATCGAAGAATATAAAGATGTGCTGATCAACCCCAAGCACGGCTACGGCGCCAACCTGAACCCCTGTCTCGACTGCAAGACCTTTATGGTGCAGAAGGGCCTGGAATGGCTTAAGGAAAACGACTTCGACTTCATCATCACCGGCGAAGTGGTGGGTCAGCGCCCCATGTCCCAGCGACGCGACACCATGAACATCGTCATCCGTGACTCGGGCGCCGGCGACCTGCTGGTACGGCCACTGTGCGGCAAAAACCTGCCCGCCACCAAACCTGAACAGGAAGGCTGGATAGAGCGCGACAAGATGTTTGATTTCAATGGCCGCAGTCGCAAACCACAAATAGCGCTGGCAGAACAATATGGCTTTGATGAATACGCCCAACCGGCCGGGGGCTGTTGTTTTCTCACCGACGAAAACTATGCCAAAAAACTGGTGGATCTATGGCAGGTTCAGGGCCACAAGGATTATGAATTCGATGACGTAATGCTGCTCAAGGTGGGCCGCCACGTTCGCCCCCGCCCCCACTTCAAACTTATCGTTGGACGTGAAGAGGGCGAAAACCGCTTGATGGAAGGCTATAAAAAACGTTTTCTTCATTTGTATTGCACAAGCCGCCCCGGCC
>JAJRUN010000022.1 GCA_024277755.1 Gammaproteobacteria bacterium
CGTGGTGTTTCTGCAAGGCAATTATAATTGTGGTGGCCACACTGATGGTGAGTCAGTCACCGACAATATGGTCTTCTTTGCCCGTATGGGGCAGCGCATCATCCACATTATGACGGCCCTGACGCCGTCCGGTATTTTGTATGAAATAGACTCGCGCCTGCGCCCCAATGGCGATGCCGGCATGCTGGTGTCGGATCTGAACTCGTTTGCCATCTATCAGGAAAACGATGCCTGGACCTGGGAGCACCAGGCCCTGGTGCGGGCGCGAGTGGTGGCAGGCGATGCCAGGCTGGCCAAGCGTTTTGAGGTGATTCGCGCCAAGGTGTTGAGACGCGAGCGTGCCCCGCAACGGTTACAGGCGGAAGTGTGTGAGATGCGGCTGAAAATGCGCGAGGCTTTATCCAGGGCTGAAGCAGGCATGTTTGATCTGAAGCAGGATCCGGGCGGGATTGCCGATATCGAGTTAATTGTGCAATACGCCGTGTTGCGCTGGGCACCACAGCATCCGGCGTTGATGGTGTGGACGGATAATATCCGATTGCTGGAGGCACTTGCCAAAGAAGGGCTGTTGAGTGGCCGTGACGCACAACTGCTGGCCGATGCCTATCGCCGTTATCGTGCCGCTGTTCATCGTCTGGGCTTGCAAGAGATGAAAGCCGTTGTGCCTGAGCAAGAGTTTGCTGATTTGCGCCCAAGTGTCACACGCATCTGGCAGGATTTGCTGGAAACGGTAGAATAGAGCGTTTTCGTCAGCTGTTATTGGTTGGGCGATGGTTTTTTGTCAGGTTTAAGGAGAGTGTTAGTGATTAGTATGGCGGATCGGGATGGTGTCATCTGGATGGATGGCGAGTTGGTTCCCTGGCGCGAGGCAAAGGTTCACGTGTTGACCCATACCCTGCATTACGGCATGGGTGTGTTTGAGGGTGAACGGGCCTACAAAACAGACAAGGGCGCGGCTATCTTTCGCATGCAGGAACATACCGACCGTCTGTTTCGTTCGGCCCACATCATGGGCATGAAGATGCCTTATGACAAAGACACCATTAACGCCGCCACCGTTGCCGCGGTGAAAGAAAATGACCTCGAATTTGGTTATATCCGCCCGATGGTGTTTTACGGTGCCGAAGGCATGGGTCTGCGTGCTGACAACCTTAAAACTCATGTCATGGTTGCCGCCTGGGAGTGGGGTTCTTACATGGGGGACGACAATCTCAAAAATGGCATCAAGGTGCGCACCTCATCGTTTACCCGTCATCACGTCAACATCATGATGTGCAAATCCAAGACCAATGCCAACTACGTCAACTCCATGATGGCGCTGCAAGAAGCGCTGGCCTGTGGCTGCGACGAGGCGCTGCTGCTGGATGCTGACGGCTGTGTTGCCGAAGGCAGTGGTGAAAACTTCTTCCTGGTGCGTGACGGCGTAATCTATACCCCGGAGCTGACCTCAGCCCTGGATGGCATTACCCGCAACACCATCATCAAGCTGGCGGAAGAAATGGGTTACACGGTGAAAGAGAAACGCATTACCCGCGACGAAGTCTATATTGCCGATGAAGCATTCTTCACCGGCTCGGCCGCAGAAGTGACGCCGATCCGTGAGCTGGATGGTCGCAGCATTGGTGAAGGTGGGCGTGGCCCGATTACCGAACGTCTGCAAACTAAATATTTTGATGTGGTACATGGGCGTAGCGAAGATCATATCGACTGGCTGACAATGGCCTGTAAATAAACGAGGAGATGACGGTGGCAATACAAAAACAGACAGCAGTTGCAGACATGCCTGCCAACGCTGAAAATCATTACGACGTGACCAAGGCCGACCTGCCATTGCATTGCCCTTTGCCGGGCATGAGTGCCTGGGACTCTCATCCCAAGGTGTTTTTGCCTATGACTGATGGCAAGGCAAAGTGCCCTTATTGTGGTGCCGAGTACACGCTAAAAGACTAAAACATCGTCGAGTGATTGTAGAAAAGGGCTTGTCACTTAACGGTGGCAGGCCCTTTTTTTAAAAGTCGTATTTGAGTATTTCGATGTCGCGCTTGAAGTGCGTGGCCACCATTTCTGCGATTTCATCCGTGTAGTAGTTGCGATAATCAGCGCGGTCTTTGGCCTTGCGTTTGTGTGGTAGTTCAAAGGGCGTGATGCCGATGCGCTGGCAGGCCGTGTTGAAGTCCTGTTGCAAATCCTCGTAGTGGCCAATGAAATCGACGATGACATTGCCATGCAGATCAATCAGATAATCACTTTGCAGTTCGATGGATGTATCAATGTGGAATTGATACGGGCGCTCCGGGTCGAGTTTGTATTTCATGAATTCCTGGAAGTCAGTGTGGCCGTTTAAAAACTCAGGCCGTTCACGTTTGATGTGATGAAAGGAGCTGACCTGTAGATCCCAGGGGTTTCTGGCGAAGGCGAATTTAAACAGGCCTTCAAAAAATTCATGTGGCAGCATCTCTTTGGCTGCGACAATTTTGGAATGACGTGGAAACTTTATGCCCAGCTCATGCCGGGTCAGGCCGCTCATCTTGCTGGCGATGAATTGCGGCAGATAATAAGGGTCGCGCCAGCGGAATTTCTGCAGCGAATCACGGACACTGGTGCCGCCGGTCTTGGCAATATGGACAAAGAGAAAGTTGTATTTGTGGGATAGCAGCATGGTTTACTGTTCGATCTGTAACACTTGAAGATAGCGGCTGGCACTTTGTTCCGCCGTGTATTCGGCAACGGCCTGACGCAAGGTTTCTGTCGCCAATGGTTTTTCCAGGGTCTGCGCCATGGCGGTGGCTAATGCCTCGGCATCACCAACCGGCACGAGTATGCCATATTTGCCATCTTGCAGGATTTCAAATGGACCGCTGGGGCAGTTAGTGGATACCACCGGCGTGCCTACGGCCAGGGCCTCGCAAAGTACATTGGGTGAGCCTTCCCAGGCAGACGAGAGCACAAACAGGCTGGCGTGGCGCATATAGCGAAACGGGTTGCTGTCGAAGCCGGGGAAGTCGATGTCTTGTTCCACCCCAAGCGATGCTGCCAAATCCAGGCAGACCTGTTGATCGCCACCTTTGCCTAGGATGATCAGGCGACACTCCATTTTCTGGCGCAGGGTGGCAAAGGCCCGGATTAACGTTGGAAAATCCTTTTGTCGGGTAAAGCGACCGGCGCCGAGAATCACGGGAGGCTGGCTGGCGGTAAACCAAGGGTGATCCAGCGGCTCGTCGGCTAACAGCAAGGTTTTGCTGGTGACTACCGGGTTGCGAATGACCTTGAGCTTGTCGTTGTCTATGCCGCTGATGTTGCGAATGTCCTCACTCACTCCTTCAGAAACAGGCACCAGGGTGTCGGCCATGGGATAGATGCTTTGCATGCTCTTGTGCCAAAGCCATTTTCTGAAACCGTTCTTGTCCGCCAGGGCGGTAGAGACATTGGTGCCCAGGCGGCCAACGATACGGGTATCCACACCCGCCAGCCGACGGGCAATCAGGGCAACCATGATGGCGCGGTGTTTGACCGCCAGCAGTGCTGCCGGTTTTTCTTGGCGCAGATATTTAACCAGTGGCCACAGGGTCAGCCAGCTGTGATCGCTGCCCAGCTTGATCTTGTTCACCGAGTCTGAAACCGCCTGCAGGTGGCCGCCACGGGCCTTGATCAGCAGTAGATCAACAGCGTGACCATTGTTGCTGAATTCATTGATCAGGCTGGAGACCATGCGTTCAACACCGCCTTCGCCGGAAAAGGAGATGAAAACGGCGAGTTTTTGTTTGCTGTTTGTCATGGCCTTAGCGAGATTGTGCTGCTTTGCTGTTGGGTGATTTGAGTTTGCGTCTGGGGTTTTTGAGTTTGCGTTTGTCGATCAGAAAATTGATGTAGGCCTTGGGTAGCGAGGCAATAAACAAGGTTTTGTTATTGATGTCGCCAAACTGCTGGCTTAGCGGAATGCCTCCATGGAAGGAGTAGCGAATGTACTTGGTCATGGCATTGACGCGCTCGCTGGCAGAGTAATATTCCGCCGTATCATTCAGGATTTCCTGGTAGGTCAGCCGATATCCCAGTGGGCATTCTATGCGCCGCCAAAAGGCATTGCTGGACAGTCCGCCGGGTTGATACTCAATGAGCTGAATCACTTCATTGATGTAACGGAATTTGTATTTTGCCGCCATGCGGCTCCAGATCACCGACATGCGGATGTGTGTTTCGCCAGGGAAGAGAGGGTACTGAAAC
>JAJRUN010000023.1 GCA_024277755.1 Gammaproteobacteria bacterium
ATCTTGATCATTTATCCATGCAAGACGTTTTTCTCCCACACTGTCCAAATTACATTGCATCAAAAATTCAATCACCGGTGTTCGGTCGGATTCCGGGAGAACAGTAAGTTTTAGCTTCCCTTTGAGTTTTTTATTCAAGCGCTTAAGGGATCGCTCAAAGTGGGAAGAACGTGTGGATCGGTGTTCAGACAGTTCAGACAGGAGGTTTTTGCGTTTCTGCTCCAGTTCTTCAACAATGGTGCGTTGGGTCTTGGCTATTGCTTGCCTCGGTTTGATTTTCTCGATCTCTTTCAGCAGAGCTTGAAACTCAAACCCAATTTCACGGCCGCTCTTTCCTTCACTAGACGGCAGCCCCTTAAAGGTTGTCTCTAACTTATCTTCCTCACTATTGATACCAATGTTCAGTGATTCCAAGAGTAAGTCAATCGCTGTTTTTGACGCGGTAAATTTCTCTTGCCACTGGGTTAGAATGGTTTCTGTATCACGCTTTAGCCTATCGAGTTCGATTCTTATTTTTTCTAATTCTTCGGCATGAGGAAGATTTTTTAACGCGGTGTCACTGAGAAAAATCGTGTCGGGTAAGACCTCCTGAATAGCAGAAAAGGCCGCTTTCAGATGCGCTAACTCTCCATCAGAAATCCGTTTTGATAATCGTTTTTCTGTTTCCAGCAAAGGGATGATTTTTAGCTTATCTTCAAGTCCAAGGGATTTGAACTGATTGACCTGCTCTTCCAGTTTGGGCAGACGTGACAGCTGATCTTCTGTGGAAGTGATATTGCTTAATGCATCTGCGAGTTTAACTCTGTTTTCAGCCAAGGCCTCCAGAATATTCCTGATTTTTACCTCGCTGCTGCTCTGCCCTGATTCCAGAAAACGAGCCAGCAACTTTCGTTGAGCATTCGCATCTTGAGCAATTTCATAAATTTCATTTTGTCCGTACAGCTCGATTTCAGGCAGCAGGTCTGCGGGCGTGAAAGGGGAAATAGTGCCACTTTCATCTTTTATGCTGGCACTTTCACCATAGCGCCGGGCAATCGTGAACTCCTTCCCATTCATTTTGGATGATCGAATTTTCAGCTCGATACGGGCTTTGGATCTGCCCAAATTTTCCTTGATAATCCCGTGATGCTGCTTTGAGGCGTTTTTGCTGATGGGTTCCAGCTCAAGGGCATAACGGATGCATTCCAGCAAGGTTGACTTGCCGGTGCCACGGCCACCGATGACAGCGTTCAGGTGTTCTGAAAATTCGATAGAGAGACCATCCAGATAACCACCCATTACCTGTAGCGTTTCGATTCTGGAATAGTGCTTTTCTATCACGTCACTGTTTAACCGCACCCGTGACTCCGGGTCTTGAAAAGCCAATTTAAAAGAGTCAAAACCGGGATTTGTCATCTTGATAAGGCAAGATGCTTTGGGGTTTTCCAAGTCTTGTGGTCTAGCCACATCTTTGGCATTAATAATGGCTACAGGCAGTTCCCGCTGATACGCGGGTGTTTTGTTTAACAGGATTTGCCGATAACCGCTGCCTGTTTCGTTTTTAAGATCATCCAGTGCTCCAGGTATCTGGGCGGCTTTGAGTAGTGGGTTTTGCCATACGTGATTTAATTTTCTAGATAAAACTCCATTGTCGTCTACGCAATGAGCTGCATAAGCAAAACCATTGAAGTCTTCTTCGACCTTCTTCAACAGTTGCTCTACACTTAGACGAGATGGGCGGACACCATCTTCAGGGTTGAGCAACTCAAGACTACCCAAATAACGATTTAATTTCGTTATTGTCGTATTTTCTGGAAACAGACACACGAAATGGGCTTTTTCGCTGGAGGCGATCTCAAACCCTGGGAAAACAATAATGCCATTTGCATTCATTAAGGTGCGAATGGCATCTACTTCGTCGACATTGCCATGATTTGCCACACCGATGACCTTAATGTCATTCTCCTTGGCGATTTTCAAGAGTTGCTGGTTATATTGCTCTTCTGTCAAGCCATGATCTTCACCTCGATAGGTGATGTAGCTAGCTGGATTTACCTGCAGGGCACATTTCCAGAATCTCGCTTTGGTGTATTGCTCTGGCATATTTATCTCCGTGCAAAGTTCCTTTGGGTCTTTCACCCGGCTACCTCTTCATCTTTTGGAGGCAACTTTAATTTTTTTTGTTTCTCCATTTTTTTACAGAAGGCATCGAACTGCTTTCGGGCCAGTTTAAATGGAGTCGTTTTGGCATTCTCCCAACGGTTTATGGTTGCAAAGCTGACGCCTAACTCATGAGCAAGCTCTTCCTGAGTTAGCCCCAGTTGTTTGCGAGCATCTTTTACCCGTTCCGAAAAAACGCTTGGATTCGTGATCATGGCACTGTGTTAATTTGGCGTGTTGAGTGCTGGAAAGTATAACAGGTGATATGGCAGATGCGAGGTTGGTGAGGCGTACATTTTATGATCCATATTAAGGCGATTCACGACTGTTTCTGTTTGCCAACGATTGTGGTTTCACCCAAAACATGACGGCCAATGGCGGGCAGTGCCTGAACGCCATTATCAGAGATATCCACCAGACGTAACGCACTCAGTCGTTGCAATGCGTTATGGCACAGCTCCACTTCGGCTCCGCTTTCGCGCACCGCTTTTTTCCAGTAGCCGCTGTATTCGTCAATCCAGCAGCGCATCTGCTGGTGCAGTGTTGCCAGGGGCTGTGGTGTGCGATGGCTTGCCAGGTAGTCCGCCAGCAGCAGGGTGGCATGGCCTTCGGTGCCTTCGCTGGGCAGGCGCTCATCGCTCAGGTCACCCGTGGGGTCGACCATTGCCATCCCTTCGGCTCGTACTTCGTCGATGAGCCCGGTCGCCTCGCGGATACGACGGGCGATGTGGGGGCGCTGGCTGCTGAGGTAGGCAAGCTCCTCATCACTGAGTTCATCCCAATAGAGTAGCGGGTCGTCCAGCAGGCGCGCAGTCAGGTGACGGCGCAGTGCTGTGTTGCGTGCATCGGGCGTGTCAGGCACAAAGGTTTCGGTGACGGCGGCAATGCGTTGTGACAATTCTGGTGCTGAACCCAGCTCGCTATCCACCAGCGATGGGCCACGGCTCACCACCAGCAGTGCCGAGAGCAGGCGGCGGTTGACATCGTAAAGTACATCCTGCTGAGCATGGATAAAGGAGCTTTCATCTCCTGTCACGCGGCTGAGGATGCCAAGTTCAAGCAGCAGCCGAACCACCGCCACCAGGTCGCGCCGTTCACTGCGTTCCTCCAGGGCGAATTTTAGTCCTACTGCCTTGAGATCGGGGTCTGCCGCCCCCTGGCGGATGGCCTCACCGAGCCGACCAAGGGTGATCTGTGGCTCGCCCCGCTCAAGTTCAGCCAATGCCAGG
This sequence comes from Gammaproteobacteria bacterium, assembly GCA_024277755.1. Lineage (GTDB taxonomy): Bacteria > Pseudomonadota > Gammaproteobacteria > Tenderiales > Tenderiaceae > Tenderia. Next base: position 3,369 of record JAJRUN010000023.1, read on the forward strand.
CAGGTCAGCGTGTAGCGGCGGCGGCTGAAGGGGGGTGAAGCGGCCGGTTTGCTTAACTTGGCGGGGCGGGTGTTGTCGCTATGGTCGGCGACACGCTTGCCCAGGCGGGCGAAGTCATCCTCCACCGTCAGCACCCAGCCGGTCTCACGACTGAGCCATTGACGCAGTGTATCGGCGTGTTTGCGTACCAGTGGATAGGCGGGATCAGTGTGAGGCAGCATGGGGCGAACGAGCAAGGTACGCAACGCCCGTTGTTGTTCATCCTGGCGGTTGCGTTCGAGGACATCAATAAGATGACTGCCTGCTGCACTCATGAGTGGCCTTCCAGATCGGTGATGCGAATATGATAATCGCGCCCGGAGAAGATGCCGATGGGGGTGTGAATTCTGGCCTGCTGATGCCTGGCCAGTGGCCTCATTTCGATCTCTATAGCGCCGTCACCGGTTGTGGTGTAGATCGCTGCTTCCGTATCTTCAGCGGCGGCCAGGGCTTCGCCTAAAAGTTGCAAAAAATAACGGAAGCTCCCTTCATCCAGTTCGCCGATGGCGCTGAGTGTAGTGGTTTCGCCAGTGGCCAGATGATGGCGAGCCTGGCGAGCCTCTTCACTCTCTCTGGCAATCTGTTTTGCCAGTTGTGCCTTCTCTTTACTCCGGTTGCGGATTTGAGCGGCAGCGCCGCGACGGGCGTAACTGCCGGTGGCACGCAGGCGGGGGTTGATGGTGAGTGGTGGCGCACTCCACCATGAGATTTGAGGGGAGACAGGTCTCTGTTCTCGTGCGGCCAGGGTATCTTCATCAATACTGAGATGGCGTGCCGGTGTCAGGCCAAATACGGCACGCCACAGGCGGTGAGCCTCGCCATCGTCTTCGCACTGCATGAACCAGCCTGCCAAGGTGCGAAAATCGGCAGAGCGGTCGCTGCGCCCCAGCCTCTTTTCGTTCAGGCGTACCACTGCCTCCAGCAGCAGCAAGATGGCGTGTCGGGCGCGGGATTGGAGCACAGAGGCTTGGGATGGATGGCTCTGGGTGCCGATAAACCAGGTCTGGAGCCCCTGCCAATGGCCGCGCCAGTGTTGCAGGGATTGCTCCAATTGCTGTGTGTGAGACGGCTTGTCGGGCGTGTTTGCAACCTGCGTCAGGTCGGGTGCCAGGTCTTCCGCTTCACGGGTGGCTACCAGAATCAGAAGTTTTTCGATGGGGCTGTCCAGGCTGCGTATGAGCTGGGCAATGTCGGGGGAGAGTACCGCCAGGTCACCGATAAAACGCTTGAGGTAGTCAATGACCTTCTCTTTGTAGGCAAGAAAGGCATCACGATCAATGCTGCGCAGATCGAGGGCGCGTCCCAAACCCGCCATAAATGCCTGGGCGTTGTCGGCCAGATCCTCAAACACCCGGCTGAGGTCACGCAACAGGGCATGAACCCGTCCCGCATCAAGCGCATCATCAGGTTGGGTCTCGTGGCAGAGTTGTTCGATGGAGGCGAGGATGTCACGGATATCCCGTAGTGCCACCGCCTGCAAGGCACCATGACGGCCCAGCAGTTCATCGAAGGTAGCCAATGCGGCTTCGGCGGCCTCCCCCTGACGGGAGAGCTGGTAGAGATGACGGGCGCGGTAGAAATCCTCTACCGTGGTAACGCGGCCGGTGTCGGGTTGTGCCAACAGGTTTCCCCAGGCGACCAGCTGTTCAAGTGCCGCAGGTACCTCTTCCGGTGACCAGCCACCATCAGGGTTCAGCCGCTCAATCACCTCCTCTGGACGCAGATGGACGATGAAGTGGCTCTTTGCAGCGGTGAATGCTTGCATCACC
>JAJRUN010000024.1 GCA_024277755.1 Gammaproteobacteria bacterium
CCCAGCGTGTGATTTACCGCGTTACCGCCCAAGGCATCGGCGGCACCGACACCGCGCAATCCATCATCGAAACAATGTATGCCGAACGCTTTTACGGCTCACAATGAGGTTTCATGTTATGAAAATGCCACACATTTTTACTACAGCCATTCTCGCTACAAACATTCTGGCTATGGGTTTGTTAACCACCGCCACAACGGGTATGGCCGCAACCCTGAATCTTTCTGATTCCCCATTATTTGCCGCGCAATCTGCTCCGCCGCTTACCCTGATGACGATGGGTCGTGACCACAAATTGTATTACGAGGCTTACAACGATGCCTCTGATCTCAATAGTGATGGAATATTAGACGTGGGTTACAAACCGACAGTCATTGATTATTACGGCTATTTCGGCTCTAACTTATGTTACGTCTACAACTCGACCAACAGCCGCTTTGAACCCAGCGCCACCACAGTTACCAAAAAGTGCGTGGGTGCTAACGAATGGTCCGGCGACTTTCTGAATTACCTCACGACCTCGCGCATTGATGCCCTGCGCAAAGTGTTTTACGGTGGCAGCCGTTCCACAGACACCGTTTCTACGACGGTACTGGAACGTTCCTACATTCCACAGGATGCCCATAGCTGGGGCAAGGAATACGCCAGCATCGCCACAGATGGTTACGATATTCAAGAATATTCACCACTTAACCTGCCCGTCTCAGGTACACGTCACTTGTTTGCCAATACCACTCTAGTGAGCAGCAATGACCCGCCCCTTTTCCGAGTATTGAATGATAGTTATTTTCGCATCTGGGAATGGGTCTCCAAAGAACGCCCTGTGGCGGGCAGCACTTGCGGCGATACAAACTGCGCACAAACTGCGAGTAGCTGGCAAATTGTGCCCGCCAGCTCCGACCCAACGGTAGCAGGCCTGGAAAATCTTACTCAAACAACATACGATACCCATCACTACGGCTCCTACCCCAGCAATACGGCTGATTACGACGCGCTGGAAGCCTCTTATGCTACTGCTGGAAACAAGTTTGGCTCAGGCAATGTCAGCACAATCAATGGTAGCGGCAACCCATACGGCAGCAACGATAATTACCTGACGATCTTTGAAGGTATACTGGTCATTCCTCCTGGCGAAGCAGGTATTTACTCCTTTGCAGTGGATGGTGACGATGCAGTCGATGTCATTATCGATGGCTTTGTTGTCGCTGATTGGTATGGTGCCCACGGTAAATGCAACTGTCAAACCCACAGTGGCACACGGTTCCTGTCCGTCGGCAATCACACAATCAAATTTCGCCACCAAGAAACTGGGGACGGTGACAATTATTTCCTCTATTGGCAGAAAGCCCGTCCCGCTTCGACCATTAGTGATTACGTCGTCCGCACTCAGGTTTGTGTCGCAGGTCTATTGGAAGCCAACTGCCAGGTTTACCCTAACGGTAACTACAAACCTGTCGGCCTGCTGCAAAGCTACGGTGAAAACGACAGCATGTACTTCGGTCTGCTAACCGGATCCTACGAAAAAAATATGTCCGGTGGCGTTCTGCGCAAAAACGTTGGTTCCATCACAGACGAAATCAACGCCAATGATGGCACCTATACCAGCACCATTGGTGTGATTGGTACCATGGATCGTTTGAGAATCGCTAATTTCCGCTATGGAAGCAAAGACTACGCACCTGGCTGGCCTGGCGCATGGGTGACCAATGGTCCGATGACAGAAGGTGTGATTACCGACTGGGGTAACCCGGTTGCCGAAATGATGTATGAAGGTATGCGTTATTTTGCTGGCAAGGCAACGCCCACACCTGAGTTCAATATTGCCAGCTCAGGGAATGATGATGCGACCCTGGGTCTGCCGTTGCCAAGCTGGATAGATCCGTATGGCACCAGTGGCTTTCCCGCCTGTGCAAAACCTTTTCAGATCGTGATTGCGGACATCAATCCGTCCTATGATTCCAATCAACTGCCGGGCAGTTATTTCGGTGGTCTCGCTAGCGATATGAGCGGCGTAAACGTATCAACACTCGCCAATACGATTACCAGCGGTGAAACAGGTATTGTTGGCAACCACTTCATTGGCCAATCAAATGCCGTCTATGATGGCGCACCCACCAGCAAGACCGTCACCAGCCTCGGCACTATCCGCGGCCTGGCACCGGAAGAACCCACCAAAGAAGGCAGTTACTACTCAGCGAGTATCGGTTATTACGGCACCATTAACGATGTCAATCCAGCCATGGGTGACCAGAAGATTGATACCTTCTCTGTCGCGCTTGCTTCACCATTGCCAAACATCGACATCCCAATGGCTGGCGGCGGCAACATCACTCTGGTGCCATTTGCCAAATCCGTGGGCGGCTGCCTGGGTATCACCCCGTCTGTGAGCGATTTCCAGCCCACCAACACCATCGTGGATTTTTATGTCGAAACCCTCACGCCAACCTACGGCAAATTTCGCATCAACTACGAAGATGTGGAGCAGGGTGCTGATCATGATATGGATGCCATTGCGGTGTACGAATACGTTGTCAATGGCGATGGCACAGTAACCATCAATATGACTTCCACTTATGCCTCCGGCTGTATCGTTCAGCATATGGGTTACATCATCTCTGGCACCACCGCCGATGGTACCTATCTGGAAATACGCGATGTAGACACTGGTGCCAGCAGTGACCCTGACTATTTTCTGGATACCCCTAACATTGCAGGTGATCCCTTACCACTTGTGGCATCACGCACATTCACCCCTGGTAACTCGGGTACTTCCGCCACATTCCTCAAAGATCCATTGTGGTATGCCGCCAAGTGGGGCGGATTCCAGGAAGATAGTGCCTCTGCCAACAACCTGCCCGACATGACCTCCGAGTGGGATAGCGACGGCGATGGTGACCCAGACAATTATTTCCTGGTGACCAATGCGTTAAACCTGAAAAAACAGCTATCCAATGCCTTTAATGAAATCATCGCGCGCAGCGGTGTATCGGCCAGTGCCGCAGCGCTGACCAGCGGTGAAATCAGCTCGGATACTGCCCTGATCCAGTCCACCTTCGATACCGGTACCTGGACGGGCGACCTGAAAGCCTATTCCATA
>JAJRUN010000025.1 GCA_024277755.1 Gammaproteobacteria bacterium
AGAATGGATTGAGCAGACTTTTGTGGCTGTCCAATTCTTCAAGGCGATGTTCGCACCATGCAAGGTGGTCGTTTTCTTCCATTGCCGCACGTTCCATTTTTTCACGTACATCGGGCAGGTGAGCGGTGAGTGCCTGGCCCGTGTAGAGGCCCTGGGCTGAGACTTCACCGGCGTGGTTGACGCGCATCAGCCCGGCGGCGTGTTTTTTGTCAACGTCGTTCATTTCAATGTCGTCGATATCTTTGGCCGGATTGGGGCGTTCGGTGATTTGGGGGCGGCCAAAGATGGTGCGCATGGCGTTGTCGATGTTGCCGATGAGTTTGTCGGCGGGGGTGTAGGTTCTGCTGTTCATGGGTCTTACGATACTTTATGCCGGGCTGCGGCTCAAGCGTCGTCTTAGTAGTGCACCAATCATTAACAGGCTAAGCCAGATAGATAGACTGCTTGAGCCACCACCACTGTCGTTGCTTGGGTTGTCTTTGGTAAAAACAACAAAGGTGGCGGTTTTTTCACCGCTGTTGATGCTGACCAAGGCCTCTTTGCGGGCGCCATAGCTGTCTGGTGATGTCAGGCGTAGTCTCAATGTGTCGTTGTTGTTTATGCTGCCTGAGGCCGAGGTGAAATCGGCGTCATTGATGCTGTATTCACCGCCGGCGATGAGTATGCTGGCAGTGGTGTCCAGCCAGTTAATGGTGATGCTTTCCGTGGTGATAATGGTTCCTGGTTCAACGCCGGCAACGGCGGTAAAGCTGAATTCGGCGGGTGTTTCGTTTTCGGCGATGGTGGTGACGTTGAATTCAGCGCTCAGACCACCGATGGTGATGGTGGCTGTCTCTGTTTTGTTGTAGAGGTCGGATGATAGCAGGCGAACCCTGATGGTCGCGCCGTTGCTGACCGTGCTTGGCTCGGATGTGAAGGTGTTGCCGCCATCGATGCTGTATTCAGCGCTTTGGGTTGTGGTGTTGTCTGGGTTTGAAATTTCTTTGCCGCTGATGTTGAGTGTGGTGCTGTTGAGTAAGCCGCTTAGGGTGACTTGATTCGATGTGATTTTGCTTGATCGTGCTACGTCAGTTTGTGCTGTAAAGGTAATGCTGTCTGGTGTTTGCGCGGTCAGGTTTTTTAGGTATGAAAAGTTGTGGCTTTCCAGGTTTGTGGTTATAAGATCGATATAGGTGTCGTTGTCGATATCCTGAGCAATGATGGCGTTGGGGGCTTTTATGCTGATGGCATCTGTTTTGGGGCTTAGGCTGCCGTCGCTGTTATTGCTGAAAATGGAGATGGTATCGGTGGCGCTGTTGCTGACGGCGATATCAAGGTCGCTATCGTTGTCGAGGTCGCTGATGCTGACAAACGCCGGTGTGGTGCCGGCACTGTAGTCAATTTTAGCGTAAAAAATACCGGGGTTGCTGGCGCCTTGGTTTAGAAATACTGAGAGGGTGCTATCGCTGCTGTTGCTGATGACCAGGTCGGGATAGCTGTCGCCGCTGATGTCCTGGCTGGCGATAGCACTGGGGGTGCTGCCGGTGGTGTAATCAACTTTGCTGGCAAAGAGTCCCTCGCCGTTGTTTAAAAATACTGAAACGGTGTTGTCCGTTGCATTTGTTACGGCCAGGTCGATGTCACCATCGCTATCAAAATCGGAAGCAGTGATAGCGTTGGGTGTCTGGCCGGTTGAATAGTCGGTTTTGGAGGCAAAGCTGCCATCGTTATTGTTGATGAAAACGGAGAGGGTGTTGTTACCGCTGTTTGCTGTTATCAGGTCGATATTGGAGTCATTTAGTTCAGCAGCCAGAATATAAACCGGGGTTGTCCCGGTTGTGTAATCAATCCTGTTGGCAAAGCTGCCGTCGGTGTTGTTGATGAAGACGGAGATAGTGTTGTCGTCGCTGTTGGCAACGGCCAGGTCTATGCCGCCGCCATTGAAGTCGCCGCTGGTAATGGAGGATGGTGCTGTACCGGTTGTATAGCTAATGGCTGTGCCAAAGGTTGCGTCGCCTGCGCCGAGTAAAACTTTTATTTCATTGTTTGTCTTGTCGTTGCTGTAACTGGTTAGCGCCAGATCGGCATTGCCGTCATTATTGAAGTCGGCGCTGGTGATTGATAGGGGGTTGTCAGTGCTGTCAATGACGATCTGGGTCTGAAAGGGGATGGCCCAAACGGCTTGGCTTGAAAGCAGCGACAGACTGATTAAGGTTCGAGTGAATGCGGCTCGCATGCGCTGTGTCCCCGGCGTTTTACTGTTGATAAAAAGTGTTCGAATAGTATATCGGACGCCCGGTCTGTTTTATCTAGGGGCTATTTTAAATTTTGATTTGTCTTGCCAGTAAGGAGATTGGATGGAGGGTCTCAAGGTTGATCTGCGCTGCCTTGATGCCTGCGGCCAAGTGCAGGGCGCAGCCAATATTGCTGCTGACCAGAATGTCAGGCCGGGCTGCCTTAATGGCTTTGAGTTTGTCATCGCGCAGGCTGTCGGCCATTTGTGGCTGCTCGATCATGTAACTACCTGCTGCTCCGCAGCACTGTTCGTTGCCGGACAGGCTGATTATTTCCAGTGCGGGGATGCGTTTTAGCAGGGTGTAGGGGGTGTCGCTTTGTTTTAATACGTTGCGTTGGCTGCAGGGTTCATGCACCGCTACTTTTTTGTTGAGTGATGTGAATTGAATGGTTTGTGGCCATTCGATCTGGCTGAGGAAGGCGTTGATGTCGCAGGCCGGTAGTGAGTTGCCAGTGATGCGTTGATATTCTTTCAGGTGGCTGCCACAGCCAGTGGCGCTGCTGATCACCGCGCTAATGTCAAGCTGCGCAAAGGCGTCGATGTTTTGCTGTGCAAGTTGTGCCGCCTGTTTACTTTCGCCCTTGTGTTGGTGCAGAGCGCCACAGCAGGTTTGTGCTGTGGGTACGTGGACGCCATAGCCGCAGGCGTTTAATAGCGTGATGCTATCGTTCAGAGTTTTTTGATCGAACATGTCGCTAAAGCAGCCGATGAACAGGCCAACATCGCCTTTTTTTTCTGTCTTGGCGGGATAATAGGTCAGCCAGTCGTGGGGGCGGTCGATGCAGGGAGCAAGTTGTTCAAGGCGTTCCAAGCCTAATGCCTTGGTGATGCCCAGGCTGCGGCCCAGTGCGCGTAGGCCGGTTTTATCGGCTAACCATAAGCGCGTTGCCTCGCGGCGTTGCAGTTGTTTGTCGGTGGCCAGTGTTTCGATGTTGATGCGCTGTTCCTGTTTTGGCCTGCCTTGTTTCAGGGCGCTGCGAGCAGCGTCCATAATCTCACCGTATTGCACCTTGGAGGGGCATTTTGCCTCGCAGGCGCGGCATAGCAGGCAGCTGTCCAGATGCGCGCGTAGCTTGTCATCGGCTTGCAGATGGCCATTGGCTAGGCCCAGGATCAGTGAAATTCGCCCGCGTGGCGATTCGGCCTCGTTCTGGGTCTTGGCGTAGGTCGGGCAGTGGGGCAGGCAGAGCCCGCACATGACGCAACGTTCGGCCTGTTGTTTGGTGTTGGCTTGGATATTCAAGGACGACTCACTGCCAGCGGCGTAAAAAATTGATGATTCAGCTATTATATAGGCTTTTCAAAATCCAGTATCAAAGAGGGTGTTTATGTCTTTTTATACACGTCATGCCTTTATCTGTACCAATCGGGCTGCCGATGGCAGTGCCTGCTGTGAAGATCACAACGCCATGGCGATGGTGAAATATGCCAAAGACCGGTTAAAAGAACTGGGTATGTTTGGGCCGGGCAAGGCGCGTCTCAATAAGTCGGGTTGCATGGGGCGTTGTGCTGCCGGGCCGGTGCTGGTGATTTATCCTGATGAGGTTTGGTACACCTATGTAGATAAAGAGGATGTTGAAGAGATCATTCAGGAACACCTGATTAATGGTCATGAAATTCCGCGATTGAAGATTTAGTGCGACCGGCCTTGCTGTTAGCGCCCGTCAGTTGTGTAAGGGCTTATGCTGGGCAGTCTGCTAATTAGGGCAACTCTCCTCTATCGGTTCCTGTGCGCAACAATTTGAGGCTAATCTGGCTGGCGTTAGCACTGTTGCGCAGATGATTATGGATTTAGTTGGATTGGGGGCTTGTCTGATGGACGGTTCGCGTGTAAGATTCGCCGTCTTTCTTGAAGAGAACCGATAGATTTTTTGGGAATTATCGATGAAAACGTTTAGTGCAAAACCTGCCGAAGTAAAACGCGATTGGTACATAATCGACGCCGAAGGCAAGACTTTAGGCCGTATGGCAACTGAAATTGCCCGTCGTTTGCGTGGCAAGCACAAGGCTGAGTATACGCCTCATGTAGATACGGGCGACTATATTGTGGTTGTTAATGCTGAGAAGGTGGTCGTTACCGGCAAGAAGCGTACCGATAAAATGTATCATCGTCACACTGGTTACATTGGTGGTTTGAAATCGGCCAGCTTTGAAAAGGTGATTGCGGAGAAACCTACACAGGTTATTCAGTTGGCGGTTAAGGGTATGATGCCTAAGGGTCCTTTGGGGCGCGCCATGCTGCGCAAACTCAAGATCTTTGCCGGTGCTGAGCATAACCATACTGCCCAGCAGCCAAAGCAGCTGGATATTTAATAGGATAACGGGAACGAATCATGGCAGACATGAATCAATTGAGCACAGGTCGTCGTAAAACTGCAGCGGCACGTGTGTGGATAAAGCCAGGTAGTGGCAATATCTCTATCAATAAGCGCTCTATTGAGCAGTATTTTGGCCGCGAAACTTCTCGCATGATCGTGCGTCAGCCGCTTGAAGCCGCCGATCTACTGGGTAAGCTGGACGTAACTATTACTGTTAAAGGTGGTGGTTCCAACGGTCAGGCGGGTGCGATTCGTCACGGTCTGGCGCGCGCGCTGGTTAACCGTGATGAAGAACTGCGCAGCACCATGCGTCGAGCTGGCTTCCTGACTCGTGATGCCCGTGCAGTTGAGCGTAAGAAGATTGGTTTGCATAAAGCGCGTAAGCGTCCTCAGTTCTCGAAGCGTTAATTTTACGCCGATTACTGTTTCAGAATGCCGAGGCTTTATGTCTCGGTATTCTGGTTTCTCCTTCATGGAAAAACACTGTCAGATTTCTGTTTATTGGGGAATCGTCTAACGGCAGGACAACGGCCTCTGACGCCGTTAATCAAGGTTCGAATCCTTGTTCCCCAGCCAAATACATAAGCCTCACCCATATCAGGTGAGGCTTTTTTGTTTCCGCCTGGTAGGGTTTTATAAAAATGATCTCTCTTATTTTAAGTCCAAGTAATTAGGTAAGAAACTGCTTGTGGATGGGAAATATTTTTGTTAGTTTTTGTATCGGTCTAAATTGTTGTTATTTTGATTCACGTTAAGAGTGCTTGATAAGCTGCTGGAAAATATGGTTTTTGTATTTTGGCGGGCTAGGTTGGCGGCATTGATGTAACTTTTAAACTACAAAATTGGAGAAAACCATGCAGAAGAAACTAATTGCGCTAGCGGTTGCTGGCATTATGGCGGCGCCGATGGCGGCTCAGGCGGGTGTTGAGGTTTATGGTAAAGCTCAGGTCTCTGTAGAAGCGACTGATAACGGTGCGACTGATGGCGATGCCATGACGCTGAACACTAACCAGTCTCGCCTTGGGTTTAGAGGGGAAGAGAAACTGGATGATGGTTTGACCTTTATTTGGCAGTGGGAAAATTACGTCAATTACGACACCGGTGGTTGGGGCGGTATGAGTGTTTCTGACGGAGCTGCAGCGGATGACGCTTACTTGAAGGTTAAATCACGTAACACCTTTGTCGGTTTTAAGGGCGATTTTGGTACGGCATTGGCTGGTCGTCACGATACGCCTTATAAGACGGCTGTATCCAGCATGGATCCATTCAAAGACCTAGCGGCAGATTTCAACTCTATTATGGGGGTATCTCAAAACAAATTTAAGCATGCTGATCGTCTACCGAATGTGTTGGCGTATGTCTCGCCTGAAATGAATGGTTTTACCTTGTTGGGTGCCTATATGTTGGATGAGACGCGTGATGCTGTCAGTGATGATGCCTACAGTGTTGCCGGTATGTATAAGCGCGGTGCCTTGAAGGTAAATGCAGGCTACCAGGTGGCTAATGAGATGGGGAATACTGATGGCTCCGGTAATCTTGGTAACGATACGGCGATGGAATTAGGCTTGGGGTATGCGATTGGAAAAACTGACCTGTCTTTCGTTTATGAAGTTACCGATTCTGATACAAATTCTTCAGGGAAAGATACCGATAGAAGCACAATGTTCTTCGCTGTAAAGCATAAGATGGATAAGAATACTCTGGCTTTGAGCTATACCGTTGTGGATGATTACGGTGATAGTGTTGATACGGGTGCAACACAAATGACTGCGGGTGTTTATCGTGCATTATCCAAGAAAACTAAAGTTTATGCCTTGTACACTGCGATCGATAATGATGCTGGTGCCAAGTTTGACCTCTATAACAAAACAGGTGTAACGGCCGGAAATGACGCAAGCAGCTTTGCGGTAGGTGTGATCAGTAAGTTTTCCTCGCTGTAGATCGGTTACACTTTAGGCCTTGGGTCTGAATGAGCGGGCGCCTTAGGGCGCCCGTTTTGTTTTGATGGAAATTCCTTATGGAAACAGTGCTTTGTTTGACAGTTTGGATGCAAGCGTGTTAGAAAACGCCTTACTTGGCGGAGATGTGCGTTAATGAGATGCAAGGGGTTTTTCCTGTTTGGGGGGGTGTTGTTGCTGTTTACGGCAGGCGTTCAGGCGGGAATTTTTAATACTAAGCATAACTTGGGTAGCACCGGCCTCAATGCGGCCAGTACCTTTAGTGGTACGCGTGAAATTTGCGTTTTTTGTCATACGCCGCATGGTGGCGACGGTAAGTCTGCCGCGCCTATCTGGAATCGTAATCTCGATCCTTCTGGTTTTGCCACTTACGATCAAATGGGGACGACCACGCTGGATGCGGGGGTTGAACCTGTGGGGTCTGTGTCACTGGCGTGTCTTTCCTGTCATGATGGCACTCAAGCGATGGATGCTGTTTTGAACGAGTCTGGTTCGGGGCGTGATGTGCCGGGATTCTCGCGAGGAATGTGGGTGGGTCAGGCGGCAACAGTTGAAGGGCGGATTGGTCCGCCTGATGTGGTGACTAATCTGGGTAAGGATTTGACGAATGATCATCCTGTCGGAGTTCAGTATTCCGGCGGCGGGTATTCGTTGTCAAATCCGGCGGGGCCTGGATACGATAAGGATTTTAACCCTGCTTTGTCAGAAATTATGGGGGCAAGTCGGATCTGGTGGGTGAACACGCCAGGCGGCACAGCGGCGTTTGAGAAGTCAGATATGAAACTTTACACCCGTGTGGGTAGTCGTGAGGGGGCTTACATTGGCGAGCCGCAGCCTTATGTGGAATGCGCTTCATGTCATGACCCTCATGTTGATTACAATCCAACTTTTTTGCGCATTGACCCCATTGGTAGTCAGGTGTGTTTAACCTGCCATAACAAGTAGGGTTGCTGGTGTTTCGAAAGGCTGTTATTTGTTTTTGCTTGATGTTATCTGCGCTCACCTGGGCGGATGACGGTGTTTTTGTTCGTGTCAATGGGCTTGTGTTGACGAAGGCTGAGGTGGATGCTGCTGTCTATATGACCGCACGGCAGCGTTTGTATCATGGCCGCCTTGATCAGGCGCGTGAAGAGAAGCTGCGGCGTGAGGTGGTGTCAAGTCTTGTTGATAGGTTGTTATTGATTGAGGCTGCCCGTGAGCGTGGGCTGGTTGTGGATGAAATGGCTAAACGGTCGCTATATAAGCAAATGCTGACAAGGTATGATGTAGAGGCATTGCCACAAGATCATCGTCAGCGAATTGATTCTGAATTGTTACAGCGGGCAGAGGAGCAGCTTTTGCTGCAGCGATTGGAGTTAGAGATCAAGACTGTAGTCACGCCGAAGGAAATTGAATTGCAGCAGTTTTATCAAGAGAATATTGAAAAGTTTACGACACCACCAAAATTGCGGCTGTCAGTGATTTTGTTGAAGGTCGCGCCATCGGCACCAAGTCAGGCTTGGCAGGCGGCGAAAGATGAGGCAGAGCAGCTAAGGCAAAAGATTATTTCGGGCGCTGGTTTTGCAAAGTTGGCGCAGTTGCACTCTGGTGACGCATCGGCTGAGAATGGTGGTGATTTGGGGTTGGTGCACCAGGGGATGTTGTCTCGTGAGGCTCAAGAGGTTGTGGATGGTTTAGCTGTGGGCCAGCTTTCTGATGCGGTGGTTTTGCTGCAGGGGGTGGCGCTTTTTAGATTGGAGGCGCGTCAGACGCACATGCTAAATCCATTGGCGCAAGTGAGAGAGCGGGCGCTAGGGTTATATCAACGTGAGCGTGCTGATGAACTTTGGCAGGGATTGCTGACTTCGTTGAGATCTAAGGCGGAGATTGAAATGCTTGGTGGCGAAATGACGGTTGAAATGCTTTGGATGCAAGGGGTTGCTAGTGTCCAATAATAAGCGATGCGGAGATGCAGGGTAGTGCAGGGGGAGATCCGCAAAAAGCTGCTTGTTCAGGCATTGTTGTTGTCGTACGGAATTGTTTCTGGCGGCCTAGTGCAGGCGTCGATGGTTACCGCTCCTTATATGGGGCCACTAGAGGCTTCCGGTTTTCTGGGGTATTACTATCGTTCTTACACTGAAGATAACGGTGTGGAAAATGTGAGCCACCAGCTGGGTGGCACGGTTAACGCGTCAACTTACTTTGGTGAGCCATGGCTGGCAACGGCAAATCTTGCAGTGAATTTAACCCAGGATTCATCCGAGTCAACGGGTGCAAGTTCACAGTCTACAGTTGATTCTCAGATGATAACAGGTGATTTCGGCTTAAATGTGCTGCCTCAGAGTCGAACGCCCTTTGGATTGAGTTTGCAGCTAACAGATAGTCGTGTAGACACTGTGGATGCAGGCTTGACGCCCATTACCTTTGTCGGGGAAGAGTATTCGACGATGTACCTCCGTTTGAGGCAAAGTGTTTTGATGCAAAATGGCGGGCGCTTACGTTTTAATTATGATTTTCGCAACTGGGAGTCAAGCAGTAGCGGTGAGTATGACGATGAAACGCTCGGGGCTGAGGTGGATCTGCGTAAGCCTAAACAGCATTTGGTGGCGCGAGGGACAATACAGACAAATGAGCATTCGATTTCAGAGCGGGTCAATGAAAGCCTTATATTGGATCTAAGTCACTTTTATTATCCTGTGCGGAATTTTCGCCTGGATAGTAAGGTTAGTTATTACGACTATGAGCGCTCATTTCTGGATCCCCTGGCCGTGGATAAGCGCTTAACAAACTATGATATGACGCAATTATCGAGTAATGCCTTCTGGCGGCCAAGTGACTATCCATTGAGTTTTACCGCTGGGGTGAGGGTCTTTTCCTCGGCGGGTAGTGGCGGTAGTGTTTCTGGTTCTGATATTTCGAATCTGGCAATCAATTCGGGTATGTTCTATCAGGTCAGTCAAAACTTGCGTTTGGATGCAAGTTTTTCGTCACTGTATCAGGATGTGAGTGGCGTGCAGGATGATGTTCATCGACAGGCGGCGGGTTTGTTGTATCAGACTGATCTGTCTGAGGTTTATGGTTTTATGTATCAGGCCTACCTGGATGGCAACTTTGTGCATAACGTTGATGTTGATGATGATGTATACGATTGGTCGCTTACGCTTGGTCATAGCTTGGCACGAACGTGGTGGCCTGCCGAGCGAACCTCGATGACGTCGTTGCGACTTAATCTAAATCAATCGCTGGGTTATGCTGGCGCTACTGGTGAGGTGTTAGCGTCTAGCTCGTTGCTGCGGATTGACCACTCAGCGTCGTTTTCATTTAATCAGCAGGCCTGGGGGGGAAACAGTTTAGCGCAGTTGACCCTGTCTGATTCAAGGAATACAAGCACTAAAGATGAGGCTGGCGCAACAATAGGCAGCGATTTTGAACAGCAGTTGGTTAATCTGCAACTTAGTCGTGATCAGGACTTGGGGCGAAGGAGTTCTATTACCGGTGATATTACGGTACAGTACGTGCGGGTGAGGAATGAGGCGGCTGCGGTTGTTGTTGAAAGTGGTTCGACGACATCAACAGGTCGGGTGAGGTTTCAGCGTTATCAGATGCTTGGGGTGCCCAAACTACAGTTTTCGTCAGACTATGTTGTGTCCAAAGCCTCTACTGAGGGTGCGATTGATCGGTCTGATTGGGAAAATCGATTTTCTTATATGATAGGAAAAATGGATACAAGTGTAAGTTATCGATTGACTGAGACTGACAGTCGCAATTATGATTTGCTATACTTTCGTCTCATGCGCCGTTTTTGATGCGTGGGATTGGCTTTAAAACAATAAAATTTCAGATTTTTTTCATTTTTGAGGAGAGCTTTCGCTATGTCACGTGTGACCAAGCATAGTAAATGGAGATATGTCCTGCTCGGAGCAATAACGTGGTTAGCCGCGTTTTCATTGCCCCAAACAGCACATGCCGAGTACGCTGATGTTGTAATCAATAACTACGCCGATGCGGCGGGTATCCGTCCTGTGGTTTTTCCACATTGGTTTCACCGCATTCGTTTTCGCTGTAAGGTTTGTCATGCTGACCTTGGTTTCCAGTTCAAAGCTGGTGGCAACAAGATCACAATGGCTAAAATTATCGATGGTAAATTCTGTGGTGCATGCCACAATGGTGAAATTGCCTGGTCTGTAGAAAACTGCGCCATGTGCCATTCAGCGGTGCCTGGTACTCCGACTCACTTTCATGGTAGTACGGTGCAGCGTCTGATCGCGCCAGCCTACAAGCCTGTTGAAAAATAAGGGAGACGGATAATATGAAACTACGTAGCAAAAGTGTATTTCTAGGTTTCGCCCTGTCGTTGGCAATTTCCGGCCCTGCGTGTTCGCAAGGTTTTGTTGAGATTCATGCGGGTGGTGTTGAAGATATGCCTCTGGATTATGCGCCAGAGTATAAGCCTGTTAATGAGGTGGCGGCACCTGTTGAAGAGGTTATTCGTCTTGCCCAGGTTTCTGGTGCTAATGGCTTTAACCGTAACCTGAAAAAGCAAAAGATGAAAAACCCACCTCCACCAGAGGATGGTATTCATGATACAGAGAATGAAGGTACTTTTGTTTTGATGCCTCCTTTGGAGGCATACGAAGGCCTACCACCTAGTGATTTTGGCAACTATGTTGATTGGGTAAAGGCGATTGATGAAAAGAAGATAGCCCCTCGTTGGGATCGTGTTGATTCATCAGAAGAGCCCTTCGTAATGGATATGGATATTCATCGTCCTGTTAAGGCTTAAGTTCCTGATGTTATCTTTCCTCATCGTCAGCATACTGAGTGGTTGGCTTGCTCTAACTGCCATCCAGCGATCTTTATTCCACAGAAGGGAGCTAATCAGATCAATATGTCAGCACTTTTGCTGGGTCAGAAGTGTGGTGTTTGTCATGGCAAGGTGTCGTTCCCGATTACTACTAAATCATGTAAAAAATGTCACTCTAAGCCTAAACCGGCTGATTGGCAGCCACCTTTGAGTGAGGCTACTCTAAAGAATCCATGGAGATAACCGTTATCTTCTAGTGATTCTATCTCACTAGCAATTGATGAGATGGCCGCCTCAGGGCGGCCTTCTCAGTCTAGGAAGAAAGAAATCGGGCTGACATCGAGCATGGATAAGTCAGCGGTAAGTCGTAAGAATTTACTGTAGAGGGTGACGATGATGAAACCAAAGTATACGATCCTGTCAGTGGCAATTGCTGCTATTTTGGTAGGGTGTGGTGGTACGACCACCGAGAAAAAAACAGAAATATCTCCTGAGAAAACAGTGGGTAATGCTGTTGTTGAAGTAAAGTCTAGTCCGGTGTCAGAGGTTGCTTCGCAGCCAAAGGCCGAACCAAAGAAGGCTGCTCCTGTTGTTAGTCAGGTTGCTCCAGCACCTGCTCCCGTAGTTGTGCCTAAACACAAGTTAGATATACCTACAGATCCTAATGCCTTTTTGGTGACTGCTTCAACTAAATCTAATGAGCATCCGTTTTTTGGTCAGGGGCTTGATACAGGGTTTGATATTAACGGTAAGCAAGGTAAAGAAATTGTGCTCACCCGTGGCGAAAAGTATAAGTTTATCGTCGATACGGGGGTTAAGCATGACTTTTACTTAACCAGCAACCGGGTCGGATGGGGGGCTGGAACTTATGCGGATGGAGTTAATGGGCAATTTATCTACAAGGGTGAAGTGACCTTTGAGCCAAGTAAGACAACTCCGGATTTGCTTTATTACCAATGTCGTAATCATAAGTCTATGGGCGGTAAAATATTTATCCTGGATAAGGGTGAGGATTTGGCTAAAGTCAAGACTGCTTTGGCTGCCAGTGATGTAGGCGTTAAAGTAAAAAAAGGCAGAACTTTTGCTGTTACAGCCGGCGCGGTTAAGCAAAAGCTTGGCTATGCGCAGATGGTAATTGGTTCAGGTAGTGCTAAACGTATTGAGAATAGTGGCAATCAGCAGGCGATTGCTATACTGGCTAGTGCACGAGGCAAGATTGATGCGGCTAAAGCATCGTTGCGCGGGGATCAATTACAGCAAGCAATGACTCAGGTGAATGAAGGTTTACGGCTTATGACTGCTGCATCAAGGCAGATTACTACAGAAAGTGAAATGGCTGGTGTAAATCATAAGGTTAAATTCGAAGAACTGAGCAATTCTCTTAAGACGTATGAAGGCTCGTATAAGAAAAACCTGGAGCGTGTTGCAAAATTGAAGCAGCCGCATAATGAGGCCAAACTGGATCGGGCGGAATATGATCGTTTGGTTGCGGAAGGTAAATCTTTGGCTAGCAAAGGTGATCATGTTGCCGCGAACAACTCTTTAGCGAAAGCGCAAACCATGATTACGTCAGTGTTGACAAGCATGTTGCATGAGCAAACGGTGACTTATGATAAGAATTTTGAGACGCCGCAAGAAGAGTATGAGTATGAGCTGGCTCGGTATGAGAACTATGAAGAGTTGATTCCTCTGGCTATTGAACAGAAGCAACCATCTCAACGTGCTTTGGAGTTGGTTGACAGCTTTGTGCAGAAGGCAGGAAAAATCAGAGATGAAGGTAAGGGTGTCGCTGCTAAGGGTGATTACAAGATGGCTATTATGGCTGTTCAAGCCGCAACTTCCAATCTGCGACGTGCATTGCGTATGGTGGGTGTGAATTAGCGTTAGGCGATTGCTTTGTGTATAGTCCGTAATGGTTGCCACCTGAGATGGTGGTAGCCGTTTTTGCTTGTTAAGTTGATTTTAAGAAGTTTAATAATGTTGCATATCAAACGACATAGATTATCGTTTCTCGGGCCAGCGGTGCTGGTTGTCGGGTTGCTCATTCCTAGAATTGCTTATGTGCAAGAAAAGTTTGAAGGTGATTTTTGGAGCAAAGGAGAGCATTTTCAGCTTGATGGCAAGGTTGTTCCGGTATACGAAGATGGTATTCACGATCCCACTAACGATGCGGTAAAAGTGTTGCAAGAACCTGTTGAAGCGATGGAGGGTTTCCCCCGTGACAATTCAGGGGTAGTTGATTGGGTTAAAGTGTTGGATAAGGGCATGATTGCACCTCGCAAAGGCTTGTATGGAGATGAAGAAATGCACGCGGTGGATTTTGATGTCATCTTCAAAAAAACCGGGTCGATGCCGTATGTGCGCTATCCACATCGTCAGCACACCGAGTGGCTGACATGTAAAAACTGCCACCCTAAAATTTTCCTGCCGCAAAAAGGAGGTAACCCAGTGACTATGTCAGGGATTATCCAAGGCAAATTTTGCGGAATTTGTCACGGTAAAGTTGCTTTTCCACCAACCAAGAATTGCGGACGATGTCATTCAGTTTCTCGCGACACAGTCGGCTTAAGATAGTTGTTTGTTTGCTGGGTATGGTGCAGCTATTTGGTTGCGCTACTACCGAGCAAACGACCGCTCCGGTTTTGAGTGACGACACGGCTGCTACTGAGCTCGCGGATTTGTTTACTGATGGCGAAGAAACTAATGTGGCGTTTGAGCCTGAGGACAATGCAGTTGTTAAGGCTGTCGTTGTGGGGCCTCTTATTTTGGATGATGAGGGCGCAACTGACCCGCTGGACAAAATTGCAGAGACGCAGCCAGCGCCTGATCTAAGAATTCCTCAGTCAGCGGATGTTCAAATTTTCGATTGGCGGGTTATCAATGGTGCCTCATTAGGTAATTTCTTTACCGGTGGAATGATGCATCGTTTTCAGCGGCCAACGGCTATCGCGGTACGTAGTGAATACCTCTATGTTGTTGATCAAGGTGCGGACACCTTGTTTCGTTTTGATCTTGTTTCCGAGCGGCTAGAGGTCGTGCTTGATCTCAAGACCGAGGTTAAGGGTGAGGTCGCTGATATCTATGTTAATAAAGACTTTTCTTTTTACCTGACAGATACTGAATCTGGTCGAGTGTTGTATTTTGATCGTCATGGTTCGCTGCTTCAGATTTTTCGCAATTATTTTAATATGGTAAGGCCAGTAGCAGTGACAGCGCTTGACGATGCTAGTGTTGTGGTTGCAGATGGCTACTATGATCATCTCCTGCACTTTAACTCGATGGGCAAACTTATTGCTACTTACGGCGCCCGTGGTGAGGGTGTTGCCGAGTTTCTGAACATAATGACTATGGTGAAGGGGCCTGATGGTTTTTATGTCGGCGCGCGCGTTGGTCGCCGTTTGCAAGTACTTGGCTACGGTGGTGGTTATCTCTATGCCTTTGAGGAGGGGGGGGTTATCTTTCCGGCAGCGATAGCGGTTGATGATGATAACCGTGCCTATGTAGCGGACTACATGGATAACACCATAAAAGTATTTGATCAGGGCAGGCTGATTGGAACAATGGGAGGGTTTGGACGTGGCCCTGGTCAGTTCAAACGAATAACAGATTTATGGCTGGATGCAGGTGTTCTTTACATTGTGGATAGCCTGAATGGCAGAATTCAGGCTGCCAGGGTTTCACCTGAGCCGGCTGTCTTGCCGTCAACGGTAGATGATTCAGAAGAGGCGTTTGTTCAGGAAACTTTTGAAGAGCCGTTAGATGAGGCTGTTGAAGAATCTTTAAGCCCGCCTCTGACAGGTACTGTAGAGCCGCCTGGTGTGCAAGGCGTACCCTAAATGAAATACAAGGAGCGGTGTTTTGCTGTGTTTATGGCTGCCGCTTTGTTGTTGGTTGGTGGTTGCGCACAAATCCCCTCTGTTTTTGATTATCGCCCTTACGAAGACGTAAAGCAGTCACCAGTTTGGCCGGCTGCGCCTGAGCTTGCCAGATATGGTTTTGTCGGTGAGTTGACGGGTGAAGAGAACTTTCCCCGCCCTGGTGAAAAGACACTTAATGTCGGGGTAAAGTTTTTACGTTGGTTGGTGGGGTTGGTAAGGCACAGCGAAGCGCCGGTTGTGCTGCAGCGTCCACAGGCTGTTATCAGTGATGGTCTGGGACGTATTTATGTTAGTGATGTCAGTCGCCAGGCGGTTTATCTGTTTGATACTCAAAGGGCGGAGTTAAGCGTTTGGGAGTATGCCGCAAAAAATATTCGTTTTGAGTTGCCGATTGGTTTGACGCTGGCGGAAGATGGTGGCGTGTGGGTGGCAGATGCATCGTTGCAACTTGTTTCTCATTTGGATTCTAATGGCCAGCCATTGGCTCAAATTGGTTTTGGTATGCTAGAGCATCCAACCGGTTTGGCTCGAGACCCGGCAACAGGCCGGTTATTTGTGGCTGACAGAGGCAGTAATTCCATTAAGGTGTTTTCGTCAGCGGGGGAGTTATTGTCTGAGTTTTCTGGGTTTGGTGAGGCAGAAGGTGAGCTGAACGGGCCAACCTATCTGTTTTGGCAAGATGAAAAGCTATATGTTACCGATACGTTGAACTCGCGAATTCAGATTTTTTCAGGCCAGGGTGAGTACCTTTTCAGTTTTGGAAGACGTGGTTTATTTGTCGGTGATTTGCCAAGACCAAAGGGGGTTGCAGTGGATAAAGCCGGCAATGTCTATGTGGTAGAATCGTTCTATGATTATTTGTTAATATTTAATCAGAGTGGGGAGCTGTTGCTGCCAATTGGTGGCACAGGACATGGCGTGGGACAGTTTTATTTGCCCGCGGGTGTTTGGGTCGACGAAAATTATGTTTACGTTGCTGATACATTTAACGGCCGCGTGATGATATTTGAATATCTTGGAGATGGGAATGCTTCGGACGTTGCAAGTGACGGCAGCTCTGGTATTGTTGACGCTGCTAGGGACTAGTGCCCAAGCCGAAGTAATATCGGATATTCGTAATACTAAACATAATTTCTCGGCTGTTGTTGTGCCAAGCTTACCCGATGGTGCCAGCCGGACGGTACGAGCATCCACAGAATCACAAATATGTGCCTTTTGTCATACGCCTCACAAAGGGGCGCAACAGTCTAGAGCGCCGATCTGGAATCGCAAGTTAACCGGCACTACGTATACGCCTTATACCTCTTCTTCGATTGATGCTGTTGATCTTGCTCAACCCAATACAAAATCAAAACTGTGTTTGTCGTGCCACGACGGCACGTTGGCGATTGGTTCGGTCAATGTTTTGAATCGTGTTGAAAATGCCCAGATCAAAATGCGCGGCACCAAGTCGGATGGCTCAATGCCGGGGGGAGTCGACGAGCGTTCTGGATTTACCCGGCGCCTGGGTGCTGATCTAACCAATGATCATCCGGTTTCATTTACCTATGACACCGCCCAGTTCAATCGTGATGGTGAATTGCGTGATCCAGCTGCGGTAAGTTTTTTGGGTGAACGTAACCGAGGCGGTGGGCACAAGCCAACTTTGCCACTCGAAGATGGGCAGATGGAGTGTATTTCTTGCCATGACCCGCATATACGCAGTACCGACGGTGAAAATATAAAGTTCTTGCGCGTTAACCGTTTTCAAAAGAGTGCGCCGGTTGAAGGGTCATTTAATCAGGCCAACGATATTATTTGTCTTGCCTGCCATGAAAAATCGGGCTGGGCTGATTCAGCACATGCCAATCCAGCCGTGGCCAGTAATGAAGTCTATACCGATGCGGCGGCAGCCATTCGTGAATTTCCTCAAAATACCCAGGTTTGGCAAGCGGCTTGTTTGAATTGTCACGATCCCCATACAGTGCAGGGCTCGCGTCGTCTGCTGCGTGAGGGTACTGATGACACAGGGCAGCTGCAGAGTGCGGGTGGCGGTGTGATTCGAGTCAAGCAAGGGGGTAAACCGGCGATAGAGGAGACCTGCTACGCCTGCCATTCAACTGACGGCAATGTTTTGCAAGGCCAGTCGAATAAGGGGGTGTTTGAGGTGCCCGATATCAAGTCAGATTTTAGTATGCAGGTGCATATGCCGATCGCCAGCAATGAGCAGGCGGCGAATGAAGAGCGTCATTCAATTGGTACTTACCCAGCCCCACAAAGTGGCAAGGACTTTATGGAATCGCCCCAGCGCATGGGCAAGGGGGATCTGAGCAACCGTCATGCTGAATGTACTGATTGCCATAATCCGCATCGTGTTGTTAGAAACCGTCGTTTTAATGATGACCCGAAGATTCCGGGCGAGGAAGGTACTCACGTTCATCATGAGTCAGATTTTCGTGTCGAGGATGGCGGTGCCCATACCAATCTAGCTTCAGGCGTATTGCGTGGCGCATGGGGGGTTCAGCCTGTGTACGGCAGTACAGAATTTGGTAGTAATCCAATTAGTTTCGAAGTTAAGCGTGGCGATGCGATCGTTAATGGCAGTACCGATGTCAGTGCGCCCTACGTGACGCGAGAGTATCAGATCTGTATGAAGTGTCATTCAAACTATGCCTATGACACGCCACCACCACTGGGATCGAATAACTCAGGTGGCACGCCGGCGGGTACCAATGCCTTGTATAACTACACCAATCAGGCAATGGAATATCAGTCACCTGAAGATCACAAGGGTGAGGGGACGCCAGTGACTCCTAAGGGGGTTTATATTGATGGTGCTGGTTGTAATCAGGTGAATATAGGCAGAAAGTCGGTGGGGGGTGTGGTGCAGGCGGTCACTATTTCTGATCTTGAGAATAATCAGAACACCAAAACCTTGGCGATACTGGCAGTACGACCAGGAACCCAGGATCCGGAAGGGAATTGTATTAATTTCGATGAGGACAATCACCGCTCCTGGCATCCGGTCATGGAACCCACGGGGCGTACCCCTGAAATACGTAATGCGAACGCTGATGACTGGCATGAACCCTTTAACGCCGCTGTCGGTGTGCAAACCATGTACTGTTCAGATTGCCATGGCTCAGACACACAGCAGGGCACTGTGGTGCCTCGTGATCCGCAACCACACGGGCCTGTCTGGGGGCCGCATGGCTCGGACAATGAATTTCTGTTGAAGGGCAGCTGGAGCGATGAAACCGGGCAGAATACGGCCGCTGACGGTCTCTGCTTCAAATGTCACAATTTTGATTATTACGGTAAGGAGTTTCCCACCGGTAATATTGGTGCCAGTAGTACTCAAAACAGTGGTTTTAGTCGTGACGCCAGCTTGGGTTTTGCCTCATGTCTGTATGTGCCAAGTGTGAATTTGCATACAGGCCACGCCCAACAGGCACAGGTCAAAAACTTCCGTTGCAGCTATTGCCACGTTTCAATTCCGCATGGCTGGAAGAATAAGGTCTTTCTCGCCAATCTGAACGACGTGGGTCGCGAGG
Source organism: Gammaproteobacteria bacterium (assembly GCA_024277755.1). GTDB lineage: Bacteria > Pseudomonadota > Gammaproteobacteria > Tenderiales > Tenderiaceae > Tenderia. The sequence continues at coordinate 18,746 of JAJRUN010000025.1, forward strand.
TTGGGTTGCCGAGTGGCGGCAAACAAGTGCGTAACAACCAGACGTCTCGTTATTATCGTGGCCCTTATTACAACGGTGCTGTGTTGAAGGTTGTGCAGTTCCGCCAGAGTGGCAAGTGGATTCACAATAGCTGTGGCTCGGCAGGCACACCAGGTAATGGCCGGGTGGGTGGCAACAATAATGCGGGTAATATTCCCTGGATGATTGATCAGGGTTCGGGCAGTGAGGCCTGTAACCAGCTGCCATGATGCGCTGGTTATGTCGGTTGGCCTCAACGCGGCTGACCCTGTTTGGTATGGTCTTTCTGGCGATTGGGGCCGGCCTGAGCTATGACAACCCGGCCGATATTTCGGTCTGGGTGCTGGCCGGGCCGTTGTTGCTGCTGGCGTTGAATCTGTTTGCCGCCATCCTTACCCAACCGGGCATCAATCGCCGTCCAGGCCTGTTGATGTTTCACATTGGTCTGTTATCCATCTGTGCCATGGCTGCCATTGGCCGCCTCACTTTTTACGAGGCGCGTGTTGAGGTGAGTCAAAATAGCGCCTTCGATGTCGCGGCTGTTGATGAGATCAGTCAGGGGGTATTTCATCAAGGTGAACTGTCTCAGGTGCGGTTTGTCCAACAAGGCTACACGGTAGAGTATCGGCCGGGTCTGGTGCGAGGTATTACCCGCAGCTATTTACAGGTCAGTGATGGTCGAGGTGGCTGGCTGTCACAAGTAGTGGGCGACGATACGCCGTTGATTATTGATGGATACCGTTTTTATACCACCTTTAATAAAGGCTTTGCTGCAATTTTGACCTGGACACCCGGCCAGGGCGAGGCTATTACCGGTATCTTGCACATGCCTTCATACCCGCTGTTTGATTACAAACAAGCGAACAGCTGGACACCACCGGGTAGCAGTGAAGAGATAAAGTTCTGGCTGCGTCTGGACACAGGTATGGATAGGGAGGCTGACTGGCTGCTCGATGTCCGCAACACTGATGCGCTGTTGGTGGTGAACAATGGCGAACAGCGGCTTGAGCTACAACCGGGGCAGACTGCAAACCTGCCAGGTGGCCAGCTGCGCTACGAGGCCTTGAGCAGCTGGATGGGTTACAAAATATTTTATGACCCAACCCTTAAATGGCTATTTATTGCCGCTATGCTGACGGTATTGGGCTTGTGCTTGCATTACTGGGATAAATTTAAACACCAGTCCATGACCATGATAAAAGATAAACAAAAGTAAGATGAGAAAATGACAGGCAAGGTAATTAAAATATGAATAGTGTATTTGCCGAGCTTCCTTGGATGTGGGCAGGCCTGTTTGCCTATGCAATCGCAACCCTGCTGGCGTTTCGCAATGTCTGGCAGGTTGGTGCAAGTGATGTCGCCGTATTGCCGAATCGTCAGGCTGAAGGCAATATTTTATTGGCACTTGTCTGCGGTGTGTTGTTGATAGCACTGGCCCTTGCCGTGCGCTGGGACCGGCTTGGTCATGGCCCCTTCGTTAACCTGTTTGAGCTGCTGATGAGCCAGCTATTCAGTCTTGGTTTGATCTACTCCATTGTCTATTGGCGCGTCCCCGATCTGCGTGCCAGTGCTGTGGTAGTGATGCCTCTCATCTGGGTTCTCGGCACCTGGATTTTATTTATGGATCCGGTTGACAGCCGTTTCCCTCCCACCTATCACAATAACTGGCTCTGGGCGCATGTCGGCTTTGGCAAAATCTTTCTATCCTTTAGTCTGGTGGCGGCAGGTCTGGCAGGTGTCATCCTACTGCGTGCTATTCCCTGTTTTACTCGCTATTTTGCCCACATGAGTGATGCGGCACTGGATCAATTGGCCTGGCGTTTTATGATGCTAACTCTAGTGTTCGACAGTTTGATGTTGATCGCCGGAGCCGTGTGGGCTCAGGATGCCTGGGGTCGTTACTGGTCCTGGGATGCCCTGGAAACATCATCGTTTATGACCTGGCTTTCCATTGGTGCCGGTATTCACGTGCGCCTGACTTACAACATACCCACCCGTCTTGGGGCGCTGGTTATTCTGGCCATATTCTTTCTCGCCTTTACCACATATTTTGGCGCGCCTTATTACAGCGAGGCGGCCCACAAAGGGGTGATTTAAGCCATGTCCGTAAATGAATCACAAGGCCTGTTGGAACAAGTAACGACCGTCATTGCCATAGCGCTGGTCGCTATTATGCTGGCGATGATGTCTGGGTTTTCCAATCGCGCCCAGTTTGCCTATCAGCCAGGGGGGACGATAGCAGATGAGTTGGTTGATGCTAAAATTGACCCTCGTGGCCATGCCAAGCAATTTCGTCTTAGCCAGATTGACGAACGTTTCCAGCAAGCTCTGGCCATGTTGCATGCCAAACAGTATGACTTTGCCATTAAGGCGTTGCACCGTGTCATTGAGTTGGCACCAAAAATGCCCGAGGCCTACGTCAATATGGGTTATGCATTGATTGGCAAAGAAGACTTCAAGGCCGCGGCTGATTTTTTCAATGCGGCTATTGAACTCAAACCCTATCAGGCGAATGCTTACTGGGGGCTGGCCATTTCAATGGAGCATCTCGGCGAGCTGGAAGTGGCCTTGGGCGCAATGCGAACCTTTATCCATTTGTCCCCCCCCAATGACCCCTTCCTGCGCAGGGCGCGTTCGGCTTTGTGGGAATGGGAGTCCAGCCTCAAACGTGGCCCATTACCTGAGGCAGAAAAAGAGTGGATCAAACGTCGTGGTCAAGAATGGCAAGAGCGCAACAGCCTCGATGCTGATGCTCCCGCCTCCGAAGAGCATTCAATAGAACTGAATTAAGTCTCAGGCATATACTGAGTCTGGATCGTCTTCGGCTGGAAACTGAAACTGCAGGCAATTTTGCCATAACTGCCTGCTCAGCTCCATTTCGTCCACGTCAAAAAAATTATCTCGTGGACGGCCGGAGAAAAGGTAATCAACCTCTGTACTGGGTAAGCGATCGACAAACCCCACCTAGTGTACTGCGTCAAACAGATTGAAGATTTAAAAGTTTCTGTCTTGCTCGGTTAACTTTATCCAAAATTTCCTCTGTTGTTTTTGTCCAAACAAAAGGCTTGGGGTCATCGTTATATCTCTTAAGAAAAGCTTCAATTTTCTGTTCCAAGTCTGCGACAGATGAAAACACGCCTCGTCGAATTTGTTTTTCCGTAATGATGCCAAAAAACCGCTCAACAAGATTAAGCCAGGATGAGCTGGTGGGAATAAAATGCAAATGAACTCGTTTATTACGCTTCAACCAGTTCTGAACTTTTTCATGCTTATGAGTCGCGTAGTTGTCTACGATTAGATGAAGTGATTTATCCTCGGGTGTTTGTTTTTCAACCGTTTTCAAAAAGTTCAAAAACTCTTGGTGTCTGTGACGCTTTTTACATTCACCAATCACTTCGCCCGTTTTTACATTCAAGGCTGCAAATAGCGTGCTGGTGCCATGACGTTTGTAGTCAT
>JAJRUN010000026.1 GCA_024277755.1 Gammaproteobacteria bacterium
CCAGGCCGGCAGCTTTATGGATCTGTGCAAAAATGCCGATCTGGCCTGTGAGGTCACCATCCAGCCGTTAGAGCGTTATCCGCTTGATGCAGCAATTCTGTTTTCAGATATTCTGACCATTCCTGATGCCATGGGTCTGGGTCTGCGTTTCGAAGCCGGTGAAGGCCCGGTCTTCGATAACCCGGTTCGCACCGAAGCCGATGTCAACAAGCTGTTTGTGCCTGATCCCGAAGGCGAACTGCAATACGTTATGAATGCCGTGCGCACCATTCGCAAAGAACTGAATGGTCGTGTGCCGTTGATCGGTTTTTCCGGTAGTCCATGGACGCTGGCGGTTTACATGGTTGAAGGCGGCGGCACTAAAGATTATGCAAAAGTAAAAGGCATGATGTTTGATCGCCCAGACCTGATGCACAAACTGCTCGATACCACCGCGAAATCAGTGACTTCATATTTGAATGCCCAGATCGAAGCCGGTGCCCAGGCAGTACAGATTTTTGATACCTGGGGTGGTGTGCTGACGTCGCGTGACTACAAAGAATTTTCACTGCGCTACATGAAACAGATCGTTGATGGTTTGATTCGTGAAAAGGATGGCCGCAAGGTACCGGTCATCCTGTTCACCAAGGGCGGTGGCCAGTGGCTTGAAGCCATGGCCGATACCGGCTGTGATGCACTGGGTCTGGACTGGACGATAGATATTGATAATGCCCGCGCCCGTGTGGGTGACAAGGTTGCCTTGCAAGGCAACATGGATCCATCGACTTTATATGCCTCACCTGAACGCATCCGTGAAGAAGTGGCGACAATCCTTGAAGCCTACGGCACAGGCACAGGACATGTGTTTAACCTCGGCCACGGTATTCATCAACACGTTGACCCGGAACATGCCGGTGCCTTTGTTAGTGCTGTGCGTGAGCTGAGTGCAAAATACCACAAGTAACTAAAACCATTGGTTAGCCTCTCCTTCAAGGGTGGGGTTAGGGGGAGGTGATTTCGAGCTATCACCACCTCCCGGCCCTCTCCCTGACGGAGGGGGAGTCTTAAAGGGGTAATGAATATGATGCCGGAAAAGTTTAACAAACTACGCGATATGGAAGAGTTCACCGATGAACTGTTCAATCGTATCTTTACCTTTCAGGAAAAGACGCATCCGGCCTGGGATCCGGCGCAGCCATTTGCCGAACGCATCAAGGGCATTCCGCTACATAACCTGATCTTCAGCAATCCAGACCGCGATCCGGAAACCAGCGGCCCGACTATCGCACATTATTATCCACTGCGTGAAGAGAACAAGGCGCTGGTCTATTACGCCAAACATGTGGCTGACACCCCAACTATTCTTGATGTTCACGCCCGCAATGGTTTTGTTGGCAGCCTGTTGGCGCGTGAAGGTGGCAGGGTGATTGGTCTGCGTGACCCGAATGAAAAAGCGAATCAGATTGCTGATTTTTATGACCCGGAAAGCTACGAGATGCGCCAGGGTAAACTGGCCGATGTTGATTTTCCAGTGGACGTTGCCTTCTCGGCCTGGATGCCTACGGGGCAAAACTTCACCCCTGACATTATCAAGCTGAAACCAAAGATGATCATCTTCATCTATACCGAACACGTCAACGAACACAGCAAGTTGTGGCAAACAGGTTCAGAAGCGGCCTTTAATGATTTGCCTGATGATTACCGCATCATTGATGAGTGGTCGATTGCCCGCCCGGAAAACATGCTGCAAGAAGCCTGGCCTGACCTGAGTGCCTGCATCGAAGAAACCCGTCATGTGCGCATCTATGCACATCAGTCAGTGGCAGAAATTTCACAATATGCGCCGGAAGAAATGGCCAAACCTTATGACTGGGAAGAAGACCTCGAACTGGCCCTGCTGGCTATCGAAGCCAAGGACCATTTACGTTCGCGTGGTATTGCCGTTTAAGTTTCACAACAAGCCAGTTTCAGCTAGCCAACAACATGCTTTAAAGAGTATATTGGCTGGGCTGAAGTAAGCAGACAGACAAATATAAAATCACACTGTCTGCTTGAGTATCTCTGACAAACCTCTGGGGAGAGGGGGAGAAAAGGGCGATGGATCAAAAGCCGTTCCGTACTTTGATTCTATGGATGATCTGGGCCTCTGCGGCCCTGGTCATTTATCTTACGCTTTACAGCGACACCGACATCTGGTTATTTCTCGAGCACGATCCAAGCCGTATCACCTGGTTGATTCTGGGCCTGTTTGCTATGGGCCTGCTGGGCAGTTTTGTGCTGACAATCATGGTGACGATGGAATCACTGCGGGCTGCAGATTTTAATATTGCAGCGCAAGCGGGCGGGCTAAATGCCATCAAGGTTGGATCTCATCGCCGCGCCGCTGATCGATTTTTTTTCGCGCTCAAGTCAACCATCGATAGCAAGGGTAAGCCGGAAGTTGAAACCCTGCTGAATGTTGAAATGGCCGTCTATGAACGCATCGGCCACATGGTTGAACTGGTGGGCAACCTGTTGATTACCCTGGGGTTGATCGGTACTGTCATGGGACTGACCCTGACCCTCACCGGTTTGACAGGCTCGCTCGAAGCCCTCGGTCACGACCAGGAAATGCTTTTGCATGGTCTGCGCACTGCCATGAGCGGCATGGGCACCGCCTTTTATACTACCCTGTTGGGCGCAGTTTTAGGCGGTGTGTTGTTGCGCATGTTTGCCCAGATCACACTGCACGGCGTAGAAAGTCTGCACGACAGCCTGCTGCGTATTTGCATGGTGTATTGCTCGGCTGATTATGCCCAGACCATGGAACGTGACGTTCGCCATCTCAATGTTGAAATTGAATACATGGAAAAAAATATTCGTCGTTTACAACAGGCGCTGGCTGACTCGCAGGTTGTGATGAAAGCCTTTCATGGTGAGATAAAGCGCCTAAACGAAGACCAGCCCAACGAACAGGACAAACCCCTGCATGACCTGATCGCCCAGCATCGCGCCTATTGTGACAGCTTGCGTGATGAAATGAGAATGCTGGCCGCCATGAACAAACCCTTTCTGATTCGTCTGCGTGACCTGTTTCGCCCAGGTAAATAAGCACGATGAAGATCAAACACCGCGCCAGCTCAAGCAATGTTCATGAAAGTTTTTCCGATATTGCCCTGTTGATGCTGGCGACATTTATTTTTTTATTGGTCACCATTCTGATTACCTCAAGAGTCCAGCAAACCGTGCAGGTGCCGCGACTTCAAAAAGAGATAGAAGCACTCAAACAGGAAATGGATGAGGCAGGTCAGGTCAATGATCGCCTGCATAAAGAGCTGGACGAACTGGCAGGTATGGGTACCGATACCCAGATAGAAATCGTACTGGAAAGTGTCGGCCTGAACTCAGGCAAGGGTCGTAAAGACTTTGACCTGTTCGTAAAAGGGTTGAAAGACCTGCCTGGCAAAGACATGCACCTGGTGATTGATGCTACCGGCTCCATGCACGGTGCCGCAACATTTCTGGTGCCTATGTTGCGTGTGATTGTGATTCGCTCAGGTAAAAAACTCAGCGCTGTGACCTGGTTTTCTGATGGTAGAGCCGAGACTTATCAAGGCTCCATGGGTGAAATGCTGGATAGCTTTATGAATGGCGCACCATTTGTAGGCAGCAGCGAAACCATTGGCGATGCCTTTATTCGTGCCGAAAAGAATGCCCCCGTTCCAGGTGCCTATGTGTTGTTGGGTGATGAGCCTTCAGATGATCGCATTTATTATCTTGATATCCCGGCGCCGGTATTCAGTATTCCCATTGGTAAATCAGACCCCAATACCAAGTATCAATATCAAACACTGGCCGACAAAACCGGCGGCAAGCTGTTGCAGCTGGAACTGCATTGAGCGCTAGCGGATTTCAGCTAACAGCTGCTCAAGCATCGTCTCAGCCTGGTTGAGATAACCACCGCCAAACAAATTCAAATGATTAAGCACGTGGTAAAGGTTATAAAGTGTTTTACGCGTTTGATAACCTTCGTCAAGTGGCAAAGCCTCTTGATAGGCCTGATAAAAATGGCTGTTAAAACCACCAAATAATTCGGTCATGGCAATATCGGCTTCGCGGTCACCGAAATATACTGCGGGATCAAAGATAAGCGGCTGACCATTAGTATCAAAAGCATAATTGCCCGACCATAGATCACCATGTAACAGTGACGCTTGAGGTGAGTAGCCGGCGAAAAAATACCTCAGATCACAAAGTAACTGCTCTCCACGTTTTTGCAATTGACCGCCATAGCCATTACTGGCTGCGAGCTGCAATTGAGCCCCCAGGCGCTGCTGGCGCCAAAACTCAATCCAGTTGCTGTCTTGCTGGTTAAATTGTGCTGTTGAACCGATGGTATTGTCACGTCGCCAGCCAAATTGATCACGGCAATGCTGATGCATCTGCGCCAAATCAAGCCCAAGTTGTTGGTGGCTGTAGCTTTCGCCGTGGGCAAATACCAAGTGTTCCAGCACCAGATAAGATTGCCGGCCGGAAATGCCAGTGCAGATGACCTCAGGGACACGAATGGAATGGCTGTGATGAATCTCATTCAGCCCCTCTGCCTCGGCGTTAAACATCTCATTTAGCTGGGCATCGTTAAGTTTGAGGAAATAAATATCATGGCCATCGCTAATGGTATAAGTGCTGTTAATGCAGCCACCACCACTGGCTTGCTGGTGCTTGCATACAAAGGTCTTACCGGTAGCGGCGCTAATGTTATTGCAGATTTCAGCTAAGGCAGGCATATCAGCAGGCAGAATATAAAAGGTTGATTTTAACGCATCTACGGTCAGGCCCCAATTAAACAGGTATCAATAAACAGCAGATAAATCAGCGAACAGTCAGCGATAGATGTGATAATTTATGGGCATGAAAAAAGTCATCGATAGCTTTTGGAAAATCTGCCTTTTAAAGTCGGCACCGCAGGATCTACCCGCCTCCAACTTTTTATTGCTGATGAGTGTGCTTGCCTATGGCCTGGCAGGAATAATGATTGGCATGATAAGTATGCCACCGGGGCAGACGTTTATTTCCAGCCTGCTTGATATTGCCCTTGTCGGTTCAATGACCCAGCTATTGCTGTGGATAAAAGATATGCAGCCACGTTTTCAGCAGGCCTTTACCGCCTTGATGGGCACGGGCGCAATCCTTGCTTTTCTAGCGTTACCTGTTTTATTTTTACAAATACAGATGGGTGAACAGCCCGCATTTATCCCATCACTAATCATTATCTGCATGGTGCTATGGAACCTTACCGTCGTCGGTCATATCTTACGACACGCAATATCTGCGCCATTTTTTGTGGGTATGCTGCTAGCTGTGACCTACATGTATGTCTCCATGAGCATTATGCGATCTTTGTTTGCAACAGCGAGTTAACCCAAGTATGCATATTCATATCCTCGGTATTTGCGGCACCTTCATGGGTGGCATCGCAATGTTGGCAAGACAAATGGGTTACACCGTGACCGGTTCAGACGCCAATGTCTACCCACCCATGAGTACCCAGCTGGAAGAGCAGGGCATCAGCCTGCATGAAGGTTTTGACCCCGCACCACTAGACCCCGAACCAGATCTGGTGGTGATAGGCAACGCTATGTCACGGGGCAATGAGTCGGTGGAATACGTGCTGGGGCGCGGCCTGAAATATATCTCCGGGCCACAATTTCTGTCGGACTATATTTTAAAAGACCGCTGGGTATTGGCTGTGGCCGGCACCCATGGCAAAACCACCACCTCAAGCATGCTGGCCTGGATTTTGGAGTATGCCAAACTGACACCAGGCTTTTTAATTGGAGGCATCCCCACCAACTTTGGCATCTCCGCCCGTCTGGGCAATGCCCCTTTTTTTGTCGTCGAAGCCGATGAATACGACACTGCCTTTTTCGACAAACGATCAAAGTTTGTACACTACCAACCGCGCACCCTGGTATTGAACAATCTCGAATTTGACCACGCCGATATCTTTGAAGACCTAAATGCCATCAAAAAACAATTCCACCACCTGCTGCGTATTGTGCCCGGCAATGGCTTGATAATCTCGCCAGTGGACGACCCCAATCTGATTGATGTGATTGAAATGGGCTGCTGGACACCTGTCGAACAATTCGATACCGCCGCCGTAGAGCAACCCGAAACCAAACTCTGGAATGCCCGTGATCTGGCTGCAGACGGCAGCCAGTTTGCCATTTACTGGGGCGACCAACATGTTGGTGATGTGAACTGGAAATTGATCGGCATGCATAACGTCCACAACGCCCTGGCCGCAGTGGCAGCCGCACGCCATGCCGGTGTGATCGCCCACGAAGCAGTGGCCGCGCTAAACGAATTTAAAAATGTAAAACGGCGTATGGAAGTGCGCGGCGAGATAAATGGCGTCACGGTATATGACGACTTTGCCCATCACCCCACCGCCATTCATCTAACTCTTAACGGTCTGCGCAACAAAGTTGGCAGAGCAAAAATCATCGCCATCCTAGAGCCTCGTTCAAATACCATGCGCATGGGTGTGCACGCAGACACATTAGCCGCCTCGCTTGAAGCCGCAGATGACGTGTTGCTCTATAGGCCAGCCGACCTGAACTGGGACCTGGATAAGCTGGCTGCTGATATTCCAGCCGCACAACTTTTTAATTCTGTCGATAATATTATTTCATTTGTAAAAGGCTTTGCCCGTTCAGGTGACCACGTACTAGTCATGAGCAACGGTGGCTTTGGCAACATCCATCAAAAATTATTGGATGCACTTGCATGAGTAACAGCAAAAATAGCGCAGGCACAAAAGACAGTATCGCAATCGCCATGACCGGCGCATCAGGTGCCGCCTATGGCCTGCGACTATTACAATGCCTGGTTAACGCCGGTGAACAAGTTCACCTGATGATATCCAAAGCAGCACAAATTGTTATCGCCATGGAAGGCAATGTAAACATTTCCGGCACACCGGCAGACATGCAACAACAACTCACAAAAATATATAAAGCCAAACCAGGCCAACTGCATGTGTGGGGCAAAGAGCAATGGGCATCACCGGTCGCCAGCGGCTCCGGCGCACCCCGCGCCATGGTCGTCTGCCCCTGCACCAGCGCATTTCTTTCTGCCGCCGCCAACGGCACAAGCTCAGACCTGATGGAACGCGCCGCCGATGTCGCCATCAAAGAAAATAACAAGCTAATACTGGTGCACAGAGAAACACCCCTGTCAGCCATACACCTGGAAAACGCACTTAAACTATCGCGTTTAGGTGTCACCATCCTGTCTGCCAATCCCGGCTTTTATCAAAAACCCGAATCAATCAGTGATCTGGTTGATTTTGTTGTTGCCCGCATACTTGATCAACTTGAAATTAAAAATGATTTATTGCCACGTTGGGGCGAATAATTTAATCCAATTTATTTTGCATCAAACTATTCAGCGGGCTGATCAGCGTATTACCACCACGATTTAGAGCATGCGTATAAGTTTGGACCGTCTTAACATCCTTATGCCCAAGCTGTTCCTGAATCGTACGAATATCTGACAGTAATGTGTTGCAAACGAATGGCACGTTGTGTCGACTGCTGATCAAAATGATAGTGACGAATCATATCAGGGCGAGGGTCAAGTGCTCGCCGAGTAGCAGGGAGAAGTGGACCCCAAAAATGAGACAGTGGCTTAAGTGAAATTCCTGAGGTATTTTAAAACATCACAGGAGAAAACAATGAGACGCAAAAGACGTAACCATTTACCCGGATTCAAGGCCAAGGTCGCACTGGCCGCGATCAAAGGCGATAAGACACTGGCGGAACTTTCCGAGCAGTTTGACCTGCATCAGAACCAGATCCAAGAGTGGAAAAAACAGCTACTTGAACAAGCAGATACCGTATTTGGTAGTGGCCAAGATCGTAAAGTAGCTGATGAATCACACTTGAAAGACCTGCACGCCAAGATAGGCGAGCTGGCGCTGGAGAATGATTTTTTAGCCAAAGCGCTCGGGCGTTGAGTATGACCGAGCGCAAAGAAAAAGTGGATAGATCTCACGACCTCCCGATCAGCCGGCAATGCAAAGTACTCGCTATCAGCCGTTCATCCGCCTATCGAACGCCTGCTGGCGTGAGTAATGATGACCTTGAGCTGATGCGCAATCTGGACAAGTTGCATATGCGGCATCCCTTCAAGGGCACTCGGCGATTGCGCGATGATCTTTGGGATGAATATGGCCGACAGGTCAATCGTAAACGTGTACAGCGCTTAATGCGTCTCATGGGGATACGGGCACTTTATCCGGGCGCTAAAACCACTCGCCCCAACAAACAGCACAAGGTCTACCCGTATCTACTGAGGGATCTGGACATTAATCGTATCAATCAGGTTTGGTGCACTGATATCACCTATATTCCCATGCGCAAAGGCTTTCTGTACTTAGTTGCGATCATGGACTGGCATTCCAGGAAAGTACTGAGCTGGCGCCTGTCCAACAGTCTGGATACAGCGCCTTGCATTGATGCGTTGGAAGAAGCCCTTGCGAACCATGGTGCACCTGAGATCTTTAATAGTGATCAAGGTTGCCAGTTCACCAGTGAGGCGTTTACCGGTGTGCTCAAGGCTCATGGGATTAAAATCAGTATGGATGGTAAGGGTTGTTGGGTTGACAACGTGTTTATTGAACGACTCTGGCGTAGTCTGAAATATGAGGCGGTCTATCTCAACGCTTACGACACCGTTGCACAAGCAAAACAGGGGATTGGATACTGGATAGAATTCTATAACTCCGACAGACGGCGTGCCAGCCTGAACAGAATGACGCCCGATCAGGTCTATTATGATTTACCTTCGGGGCTGCCAATGGCGGCATAATTGAGACTCAGGATTTCACTTATAAAAGCGAATTCATTGTGTCAGGGATGGGGTCCACTTCTAAGACCTGGTCAGGCACCTTTAAAGAGCTCAGTGATAAACGGGATAAACTCAAGCGCCTGATCAAACATCACATGAAAGAACACGCCCGCTGTGATCAACATGTAGACGATGACCGCGAGAAAGAACA
>JAJRUN010000027.1 GCA_024277755.1 Gammaproteobacteria bacterium
ATTTGCTTCACCTTCCACTTGCTGCACCAGCGGATGTTCGGCGTTGATCTCCAGCGTCGGCTGCATAGTCGGAACATCATGCCCCGCCTGCTTGAGGATCTTCTGCATACTCAAGGCCATATCCTGATCCTCTACCACCAGACAGGAAGGCGAACGCGTCAGGCGGTGACTGATGCGCACCTCTTTAACCTTGTCACCCAGGGCCGTCTGCATACGCTCGAGCAGATCTTTATGTGCTTCCTGAGACTTCTTGGCCTCTTCCTTTTCCTGTTCATCTTCCAGATCACCCAGATCCAGGTCACCCTTGGCAATAGACTGAAATGACTTACCGTCATAATCCTGCATAAAGGACATCATCCACTCATCGACGCGATCGCCCATCAACAGCACTTCAATATCCTTTTTACGGAATACTTCAAGATGTGGGCTGTTGTTGGCCGCGGCAAAGCTGTCAGCAGTAATGTAATAAATCTTCTCCTGACCATCTTTCATGCGGCTGATATAGTCATCCAGTGATACAGCCTGTTTGTCGCCCTCGCCCTGGGTCGTAGCAAAACGCATCAACTTAGCAATGCGTTCTTTATTCGCCATATCTTCCGCTGGCCCTTCCTTGATAACAGCACCAAACTGGCTCCAGAATTCCTGATACTGTTCCGGCTCGTTCTTGGCGATACCTTCCAGCAGTCCCAGCACCTTTTTCACCGAGGCACCACGGATGCTGTCGATCTGTTTATTACGCTGCAGGATTTCACGCGAGACGTTCAACGGCAGATCATCAGAATCAACCACGCCACGGATAAAACGCAGATAGGTCGGCATCAACTGCTCGGCATCATCCATGATGAAGACACGACGGACGTAGAGCTTCACACCGTGGCGTTTTTCTCTATCCCAGAGATCAAACGGGGCACGCTTGGGCACATAGAACAAGGTTGTGTAGCAGCTATTGCCTTCCACCTTGCTGTGAATGTGGGCCAGTGGCTCATCAAAGTCATGGGCAACATGTTTATAGAATTCGTTATACTCTTCGTCGTTAATCTCGTTTTTGGGGCGCGCCCACAAGGCAGAGGCCTTGTTAATGACTTCAAACTCTGGCTCAGCCTGAGGTTCATCTTCACCTTCCGCCACCGGCGGCTGCTCGGCCTTCATCTCAATCGGCAGATTGATGTGATCAGAGTATTTGGTAATGATGTGACGCAGGCGGTAGGCATCGGCAAATTCCACTGCATCTTCACGCAAGTGCATCACAACCTCGGTGCCACGATCAGCTTTCTCAACCGTCTCAAGGGTGTAGTCACCTTCACCGGCCGATTCCCAGCAAACACCGTGTTCAGCACCCAGACCCGCGCGGCGCGTCGTCAGTGTCACCTTGTCGGCAACAATAAAGGCAGAATAAAAACCCACCCCGAACTGGCCGATCATTTGTGCGTCTTTAGCCTGGTCACCCGTCAGCGATTCAAAAAACTGCTTGGTGCCCGACTTGGCGATGGTGCCAATATTGTCGGTCACCTCAGCACGGCTCATACCAATGCCGTTGTCGCGGATAGTCAGCGTTTTGGCATCTTTATCAAACTCAATCTGGATCTTCAGTTCAGCGCCATCTTCCATCAACGCATCATCGGTCAGGGCTTCAAAGCGCAGCTTGTCACAGGCATCAGAGGCATTTGAGACCAATTCCCTCAGGAATATTTCTTTATTGGAATACAGCGAATGAATCATCAGCTTGAGCAGCTGGCTCACCTCGGTTTGAAAACCAAGCGTTTCTTTATGAGCTTCTACAGACATTGTCATTAAATCTCCCTCTACATAAAATTTGATATCGAAGGCATAATGGGGGTCCGCCAGGTTGATTTCAACCCTCTTAAAATCGACAACAAAGCAGGCCAATAAGATGGATATTAATACCGTTGCCACCACCCCCTACGACGACCAACGTCCCGGCACCTCAGGACTGCGCAAAAAGACCCGGGTCTTTCTGGAAAAACCCAACTATTTAGAGAACTTCGTACAAGCCACCTTCGACAGCCTGGAAGACTTTCAGGGCAAGACACTGGTCATCGGTGGCGATGGCCGCTATGGCAACAAAGAGGCCACGCAAACCATTGTCCGACTGGCCGTCGCCAACGGCTTTGGCCGGGTGTTGATTGGTAAATATGGCCTGCTATCAACCCCTGCGGCTTCATGCGTGATCCGCAAATACAACGCCTTTGGTGGTTTTATTCTCTCGGCCAGTCACAACCCGGCCGGCATCGATGAAGACTTCGGCATCAAATACAACGCTGGCAATGGCGGCCCGGCACCGGAAAAAATCACCGAAGCCATCTATGAACATACCCTGAAGATAGACCGTTACCTCAGCTGTGAATCAGAAGACATCCATCTGGAAAAGGTCGGCAGCACCAAGATTGGCGATACCGAAGTGGTAGTAATCAACCCCATCAGCGACTACGCACAATTGATGCAGGAGATATTCGATTTCGATGCCATTCGCGAGCTGTTCAAGTCCGGCTTTCGCATGTGCTTCGACGGCATGCACGCCATCACTGGCCCCTATGCCAAAGCAATTCTGGAAACTGAACTGGGCGCACCAAGCGGCACGGTAATCAACCACATCCCCCGCCCCGACTTCGGTGGTGGCCACCCAGATCCTAACCTGACCTATGCCAAAAAGCTGGTGAGCATCATGTTTGGCCCCACCCCGCCGGAATTTGGCGCTGCCTCGGATGGCGATGGTGATCGCAACATGATTCTCGGTAGCAACTTTTTTGTCACCCCCAGCGACAGTCTGGCGATTCTGGCGGCCAATGCCACACTGGTGCCGGGTTACAAGGATGGTCTGGCCGGGGTCGCCCGCTCCATGCCCACTAGTGCGGCAGTAGATCAAGTGGCCAAGGCGCTTAACATCCCCTGCTTTGAAACCCCCACCGGCTGGAAATTTTTTGGCAACCTGATGGATGCAGGCAAGATTACGCTTTGCGGCGAAGAAAGTTTTGGCACCGGTTCAGATCATGTGCGTGAAAAAGATGGCCTCTGGGCCGTGCTGTTCTGGCTCAACATCCTCGCCGCACGCAAACAATCGGTTGAAACCATTGTCAGCGAACACTGGAAAACGTATGGACGAAATTTCTATACCCGTCATGATTTTGAAGGGGTAGACAAAGGCCGCGCCGAAGAAATGATAGACAACTTGCGCAACCGCCTGCACACCCTGCCCGACCGTGCCGTTGGCACCATGCACATCAGTTTTAGTGACGACTTCAGCTATACCGACCCGGTTGATGGCTCCAAATCGTCAGGCCAGGGCATCCGCATTCAATTCAACGATGGCAGCCGCATCATCTTCCGCCTCTCCGGCACCGGCACCGAAGGCGCAACACTGCGTGTCTATATCGAACGATTTGAAGCAGATCAAAGCAAACACAATGTTGAGACCCAAGAGGCACTGAGTGACTTGATCGCCTTTGCCCACAGCATTGCCGATATTCAAAAGTTTACCGGTCGAAGCAAACCCACCGTCATCACCTAAAAGCCAAGGCCAGCGCTAATCATTTTTTAATCAGCGCTGGCCGTCATTCAACAACGACAACCCACACCAGCAATTACGTCCCCGCCCCCTCTCAACATCCCCCCACCCAAGCCCGCATATTGACTATTATAAGTATTGAGAATCACCCCAAAATGAATAACTAAAAAAACAAGGTAGCCAATGCCATGCAATACATTCGCCCCTTCAACACCCTAGGCATTAATGATGTCGCAATCGTCGGCGGCAAAAATGCCTCACTGGGCGAGATGTACCGCCGCCTGACCGAAAAAGGGGTCAAGGTGCCGAATGGTTTTGCCACCACCGCCGAGGCTTACCGCCACTACATTAAATTTAACGATCTCGAAGGACGCATCCGGCTGCTGCTTGACGAGCTGGATATAAGTGACACCCAGGCCCTGGCCATCATCGGCGCCCGAATTCGCAGCTGGATCAATCATGGTCAGCTGCCCACCGAACTGGCCAAACAAATAGACACTGCCTATCAGCAACTGGAAGCTGAATACGGTGAACACACTGACGTGGCCGTGCGCAGCTCTGCCACCGCCGAAGACCTGCCAAATGCCTCTTTCGCCGGTCAGCAGGAGACCTATCTCAACATTCGTGGCAGCCATAACTTACTGGCCACCTGCAAGCAGGTATTTGCCTCGCTGTTTACTGACCGTGCCATTTCCTACCGTGTTCACCAGGGCTTTGATCACATGGATGTGGCCCTCTCTATCGGTGTGCAAAAAATGGTGCGCTCTGACCTGGCCACCTCAGGCGTCATGTTCAGCATCGATACCGAGACCGGCTTTCGTGATGTAGTTTTCATCACTGCCGCCTACGGCCTGGGCGAGAATGTGGTTCAAGGCAGCGTTAACCCGGATGAGTTTTACGTCTACAAACCCAAATTGGCCGAAGGCAAACGTCCTATCCTGAAACGTCAGCTGGGTGAAAAGGCAATCAAGATGATTTACAGTGGCGACCCAATGGTGGGTCTCTCCACCCGCAATGTTGACGTCAAACAGAAACACCGTAACCGCTTTGCCCTGAACGATGATGAAGTGCTGGCACTGGCACGTCAGGCGGTCATCATCGAACAGCATTATTCAGATCAGACTGATCAGGCACGCCCCATGGACATCGAATGGGCCAAAGACGGTGAGACAGGGGAGCTGTTCATTGTTCAGGCCCGGCCCGAAACCGTACAGATCAATCTTGATTCCAACTACACTCAGACGTATCACTTACAGACACGCGGCACCGTCCTGACACGCGGCAAAAGCGTCGGCCAAAAGATTGCTGCCGGCAATGCCCGTGTCATCATCGAGGCCGCCGATATGCACGAACTCAACCCCGGCGAAGTGCTGATCACCGACATCACTGATCCGGACTGGGAACCGGTGATGAAAACCGCCGCCGCCATCGTCACCAATCGTGGTGGCCGCACCTGCCACGCCGCCATCATCGCCCGTGAACTAGGCATTCCTGCGGTAGTCGGTTGTGGCGATGCCACCACAAACATCAGCACAGGCCAGCCCGTCACTGTCTGTTGTGCCGAGGGTGACGACGGCCTGGTCTATGACGGACTGCAAACATTTGATCGTCAACAGATCGACCTGAGTTCTCTGACACAGGGGCCACGCCCCAAAACACACATCATGCTTAACCTGGCCAACCCGGCACAGGCATTCGAGGCCAGCCGCCTGCCCAATGACGGCGTCGGGCTGGCCAGGCTGGAGTTCATTATCAACAACAGCATTCGTATTCATCCACGTGCCCTGCTTGAATATGGGCAACTGGATCAAGCCACACGCAACATTATCAACCCCATCATTGCCGGTTATGCCGATCCAAAAGCTTTTTATATCCAGCGCCTGGCCGAAGGGGTCGGCACCATCGCAGCCGCCTTTTATCCCAAACCTGTCATCGTCCGTTTGAGTGATTTCAAATCTAATGAATACGCCTCATTGATTGGTGGTGAGCGTTTCGAACCTAAAGAAGAAAATCCCATGCTCGGTTTCCGCGGTGCATCACGTTATCCCTCCGATGAGTTTTCCAGTTCGTTTGCGCTTGAGTGTGCTGCCTTAAAATACGTACGTGAAGCAATGGGCTTGAATAATGTCGCCCTGATGATTCCGTTTGTTCGCAGCATCAATGAAGCAGATACCGTTTTAGAATTAATGGCCAACACAGGCCTGGCACGTGGTGAAAATGGTTTAAAGGTTTATATGATGTGCGAGATTCCTGTCAACGCCTTACTGGCGGATGATTTTCTGGAATTATTTGACGGTTTCTCCATCGGCTCAAATGATCTCACTCAGCTCACACTCGGCGTTGACCGGGACTCCGGCATCGTTAGCAGTTTTGACGAACGTAATCCAGCCGTCTTGAAATTAATGCAAATGGCGATAGAGACCTGTAAACGGCAGGGAAAATATATCGGCATCTGCGGTCAGGCACCGTCTGATTACCCTGAGGTCAGCCAATGGCTGGTGCAGCAGGGAATAGAGTCCATCTCACTCAACCCCGACAGCGTGATAAAAATGACCAATGTGGTTTTAGAAATAGAAAATCAAACCTTGAAATGAGCCACCATCTGTTGCAGCTCACCAGCCAAGCGCGCCAGGTCTTCGCTGCTGGCGGAAGTTTTTTCAGCCCCACTGGCTGACTGACTCGCCAGATCATTCACGCTAACGATATTTTTATTAACCTCTTCCGACACCGCGCTCTGCTCTTCTGCTGCCGCCGCAATCTGCTCATTCATGGAAACAATAGTGCCAACCGCGCTGGTAATCGTTGCCAGTGCCTCTTCAGCATTAGCGGCCTTTTCCATGCTGACCTGTGCAGCTTCATGGCCACTGGCCATGCTCTTCACCGCGTTGGCCGAACTCGCCTGCAAACGTTCAACGATGGTTCGAATTTCCTGTGTAGACTCCTGCGTACGCCCCGCCAGGGTGCGCACCTCATCCGCCACCACGGCAAAACCACGCCCCAGCTCACCAGCTCGCGCCGCCTCAATCGCCGCATTCAGGGCCAACAAATTGGTCTGTTCGGCAATATCGCGGATGACACCCAGTACCGTTCCGACGCTGGCGGTATCCTCTTCCAGGCCGGCAATGACGCCACTGGCACTCTCTACTTCCCCGGCCAGAACATTCATTGCCTGAATCGACTCTGCAACAATATTCCGCCCCTGCAAAGCCACTTCATCTGCTTCTTTGGCCGAAACGGCTGCAGTAACAGCATTATTGGCCACATCACTGGCCGTCGCCGACATCTCATTCACAGCGGTCGCCATCTGGTCACTTTCAGACTGCTGCTGACTCGCGGCCTGACTGGTCTCCACGGTTATCTGCGCCAACCGTTCAGCAGAGCTTGCTAGCTCAATCGAATTACGGGTGATCGCTTCAACCTGCTGTCGGAATTTGCTTATCAAACCCGCCAGCCCTTCACCAAACATCACCAACTCCCTCAATCCGTTTGGCTGCACTTGCACCGTCAAATCGCCATGCGCAGCCCTGTCCATCTGTTTTAACAGCTGTTGCATCGGCGCAAATAGATGACGCGTTAACAACCACAGGCTCAGCAAAATACTGATCACCACAAGCACGCTGAAGGCCACAATTACAAACAGCTGAGTTGCAGACATGTCATCATAAAAGGCCTTCATCTCTTCCAGCATCAACAGTTTAAGCATGGGTTCGCCCGCTGCTGATTTTAGTTCATAGGAGATAGACAAGGAGGTGTCTGTTTGTAACTCACTCCAATTTTCACTTTGGAACAATTGCCGACCATCAAGGGAATCAATTGTCAGCGGCAACTGCACAATATTTGCCACACTTGCCAAATTGTGGGACGGATTCACCACCAGCTCTAAATAACCACTGATACGCAGCCCACCCAACGGTACCAGCGCGGAAAACATAGGCCCCTGCCTTGACATCCACAAGCCAGTAATGGCCTTTAGTCGCTTAGCACCTTTGCGCGGTTTGGCCAAATCATAAATACTTTGCGGCAGTGTCGAACCCAGACCAACGGCACCTTCCTGGCTTTCCGTCACCATATTCAAATCCAGGTCATACACTCGCAGCTTTTTCAGGTCCAGGATTCCTGCGGTGACAAAGCGCTGATGAAACTGTTCATCCAACGCCGCGAGCATGGCAGCCATTGCATCTGTATCACCAGGCTTGCGCTTCAACTTGGACAAACCTCTGCTCAACTCCTTTTTAGCACCGCGCCCCATATCAATGACCTGCGCCTCCAGCGCCTGCAACGATTGTTTGGCTGAAAGATCCACAATTCGTATCAAAGTCTCTTCTTGGGACTTTAGCGCTGCCTGGCGAAAAAAGCTGGCACTGACCACTGACAATACAATGGTGCACCCCCCCATAAATGCCAACACGGCAATGGTAAGCTGCTTGATCGAAATACGCCTAATCGTCATGATCTTCCCTCATCGTCCTGATACCCCTCCCCTAAAAAGGAAGAGGGGGGGGCAAAACTATAAACAACTGTTATTCAGAAACGGGGTACCCCTTTTCTGTCCACTCGCCCCAACCACCACGAAACCAATAAATATTGCTGTAACCCGCAGCAATGGCAATCTTGGACGATTTAACACTACGACTGCATTTAACGCCGTTACAATAAAAAACAACCGGAGTGGATTTGCTGGCAATGTGCTCCGCCAGAGTCTCGGCAGTGGTGTCGGTATTAGGCAAAGCAATAGAGCCCTCAATAAAACCCTTGGCACGGTCACTGGATTTACGCGCATCAATAATCACCAGATCATCATGATTCTCCACCAGATCAATCAGCCCTTCGGCTGACACCTTAGTAGTACCTGGAATATTTTCCGGCGTATCTTCCTTGGCTTGAACAGCACCAATAACGACGAACGACAAAAACAGGATGGAAATCTTTTTTAACAAGGCTGTCATTAACCTTCTCCTTCATTAGGGACTACAAATAATTCACATTCTTCTTACGCTGACCTTAACGGTCCAGCCATAAAAAACTTGAGACTTATCCCCCTGAAAAATAAAGGAAAATACATATAAGTTAATATTTTTTAAGAATTTTATGACAGTAAAAAATTTTACGTTTCAGAACGATACAATTCCAATAAGGCGATAATCTGCACAGTCAGGGCAGGCATTTTTTGCTGTAGCCGGGGGGAAATATCCATTCCGCCAGCACCAGGGTCAATCTCAATACCAAAAACGAATAACTGCTCTGGCAACCCTCCCAGCTGCCGCCCCAATGCAAGCGCCTGAGCCAGACCAAAACCATGTGACGACAGGAATGAACCAGACGATTCAAGTACGGCCAAATCTGACCAGCAATGCAGCTGCCCTGAACTTGCCCCTGTTACCACAGCATCGATGATGACAACCTTGCTCGCGCCCTCAAACAGAGATAACAACCCCGAACCCGGTCGATCGACAGCCAGTAATTCAATGTCACTCTTCAGATAAGGCTGAAGCTGTTCAGCCTGACGCAATGCTTCAATTAGCAGCAGCCCCACCTGATCATCGCCGAACGGTGAACCAATACCAATGACCTTAAGCATGAGCTAGCTACGCTGAACGCGCAGATCGAGAAAATGGGTGGAACAGGAGATACAGGGGTCATAGTTACGGATCACCATCTCGGCGCGCAGGCGCAGAGCGGCATCATCATGTTCCAGACCGAAGGCTAGCAATTCATTGTGCAGATCCTCTTCGATACGGGCCTGATTTTGACTGGTGGGCGGAACAATAGTCGCCTGCACGATGCGACCGGCCGCATCCAGCTCATAACGATGCCACAACAGACCACGCGGCGCTTCGGTGCAACCAAAACCAATCCCGGCCTTTGGGATAGCCTCAACATAGGACAAACCTGGAACGACGTAATTTTCGAGAATGCGAGTAGCCTCATACAGACCGTAATAGATTTCAACTGAACGGGCGATGATGCTATGGAACATATTCCGATCAGGAAAGACAATGCCACACTCGTGTAACAGAGACTTTATCGCTGCCGGCAAGCGATCATGATTCAGGTTCAAACGTGCCAGAGGCCCGACAAGATAGGGGCGATCATCAAGATGACAATGCAGTGCTGTTGAGTGTGGTGCCTGATGTTCTTTGAAATAATTTTCAAAATTTTCGCTGGCCAAATCATGGCCAGCATCAGAAACAATACGCCCCTCATTCATGGCATATTCGCCCGCATGGCGAGTAGCAACACTGACAAAATCCTGCGTTGAATCCGGCAGATCCAACGAGGCAGACCAACGCAGCAATGCTTCGGCATGCGTTAGCTGCTGTTGCACTTTTTGTAATAAGGCAGCGGCATCAGCAGCTTTAGGTGCCTTATAAAAACCGCCAACCCGAACACCAATCGGATGTACCGAACGGCCGCCAAAAAAACGAATAATTTCGTTACCTATCCCCTGCAAGGCCAGACCACGCCTCACCTCGTCAGGGAATTGTTTGGCCATTTCGGCAACACTGTTAAAACCAAAATAGTCGGGCAAGGCCAGCAGATGTACATGCAGGCCATGACTCTCCAGCCACTCTCCGCAATACAACAAACGCCGCATATCTCTAACCCAGGGCCCGGGGTCACATTCAAACACTTGTTCGATGGCATGCACGGCACTCATTTGATAGGCCACCGGACAGATGCCACAGATACGGGCGACGATATCCGCCACCTCGTTATAACTGCGGCCTTCGAGGAATTTTTCAAACAGCCGCGGCGGTTCAAAGATGCGCAGATTCAACTGCTCAATTTTGCCGTCACGCACTTCGATATCCAACGCGCCTTCGCCTTCAACCCGCGCCAGCACCGGCACCTTGATGGAGATATCCCGCCGCTCAGTCATGGCCATTCTCTTTAGCTTTTTTTCCCGCTTCAGCAAAGACGGGGGCGCTGTTATTGATCGACAAAAACTTGTGCGCAATCTCGTCCGGCAGCAGGCCAAAACCTTGAAAGCGCTGTGACAGGGAATCCGGATTGGCATTTTCTTTTGGCCCGTAACAGGCGTAACAGGCACGGCCAAACTTGGGACACAAAGCGCCACAACCGGCTTTGGTCACTGGCCCCATGCAGGCTTGTTGCCCTGTCACCAATACACAGACGTTGCCCTGACGCTTGCATTCAAAACAGAGACTGTCCTGCTCCTGCAACGGCACCACACCAAACAGCAGTGCCCGTATCACAGCCACAATCTGCTGACTGCTGATGGGACAACCCCACAATTCAAAATCAACCCGCACATGTTCGGCAATCGCGGTTGACGTCTCTAGCGTGTCAATAAATTCAGACTGGGCATAAATGGCTGCCATCCAATCGCGAACATTGGCATTGTTACGCAACGCCTGAATGCCACCGGCAGTTGCGCAAGCACCAATAGTAATCAGATAACGGCTATTGGCGCGAACACGCTGAATGCGCTGCAATTCGCCGGCGGTGGTAATGCTGCCTTCAACAAAGGCGATATCAACCCGGGCATCAGGCTCAACCGGGCCTGCTTCAGCAAAGTGAACGATATCGACCAGCTCGGCCAGCATTAAAAGAGGCTCGCCCAGATTAAGCAAAGCCAGTTGGCAGCCGTCGCACGAACTAAACTTGTGAACGGCAATTTTAGGCTTTTCAGATGCATTAACTGCCTTGATAGTTCAACCTCACCGTTTCAACACTAATGAATTCATGATTGATTGATGTCATTAGTGCACTGATCATACAGCCCAGCGAGCCCATCATCATTTCCAGTCGTGCCTGCGTGGCACTATTGATAGAACCGCACTCCTGAGCCATCTGCAACTGCTGTTGCAACTCTCCAATCTCATCTTTGGCCCGCGAGAGATGGCGAATAAATGCTGACTGCCCTCCCTTCTCAACGCCCTCAGCAACATTAGCCATAATGGCAAAACTGGCGCGACGCACACTATTACGCATCAAATAATCACTTTCGAAAACACCGCGACTGGTCACGCTGTAAACGTCCCAGGCCAGCTCCCTTGCCAGCTTCCAGGTTTCTTCTTCTTCAAATTTATATTCGTTCATTTCGCTGCCCCCAACGCCTTTATCTAATATCCAGCCTTGCCAAATATATCCTTAATTTCATTAAAGGAAAATACCGGCCCATCTTTACAGACAAACTTGCCACCGTATTGACAATGGCCACAGTGCCCCACAGCGCATTGCATATTGCGCTCCATACTCATGAACAACATCTCTTCTGCCATCCCCATTTCTTGCAAGCGCTGGATGGCAGTATGCATCATGCCTTCCGGGCCACACATCATGGCAATGGTTCTATCGGGCATTAAATCCAGCTCATCAAACATGCTAATGACCGGCCCGATACGCCAGGGCCATTGCTGACCGCCCTGATCGGCAGCAATGATGACCTGGGTGTCCGGCATCTGACTCCAGAGTTTATAACGTTCGTGCCAAAGCAAATCATCCGCATGTTTAACCCCCTGCATAATCGTCAATCGGCCAAACCGCTCACGCCGACTGATAATGTAATTGATCACCGACACTACTGGCGCACAACCCAAACCACCAGTGACAATTAACACATCATGGCCTTCAGCCTGATCAAGCGGCCAGCCTCGACCAAAGGGGCCTCGAATTCCCACACGCTGGCCTTGCTTCACCTGCGCCAGACCACGCGTCACTCGTCCTACCACCCGGATGGTGTGATCATAAAGCTGCTCATCTTCCGGGTCAGAAACAATTGAGATCGCAACCTCACCCACACCATACAGATAAACCATATTGAACTGACCCGGCTGAAAACTGTAGCTGCGATGCTGTTCGGCGTCGGTAAAACGCAGACGCAGGGTAAAGATAGTAGGCGATTCCTGGATTCGCTCCACCACCTCAGCCTCAAATGGCGTATAGGGATTAGTCACCCTCGTCACCCGCTATTGCATTCGCCTCTTCAGTCAGATCAATCGCAGCCGGACACCAGCTAATACAACGACCACAGCCTACGCAACCGCTGTTACCAAATTGTTGCAGCCAGGTAGCAAGTTTGTGACTCAACCATTGGCGATAGCGTTTTTCCGTGTCGTCGCGAATCACCGTGCCGTGGATATAACTGTGCCCCTGAGTAAAGCAGGAATCCCATTCACGCAGATGCTCGGTGCTGCGGCCATCCAGCTGCGGCTGTTCAGTTTCCTTGTGGCAAAAACAGGTGGGGCAAACCATAGTGCAATTACCGCAAGATAAACACCGTTCTGCTACCTCCTGCCAGCGTGGATGATCAAGGTTGGCTAACAACTTTTCAGCCAAACCCGCTTGCGGCAATTTACGTGTTTGAGTTTGTTCCGCATGCAAGGCCTGTTCACCGGCAATAAAGTGCTGCTGATCAGAGGCCTGCTCAAGCGGCAATTGGATAAAAATCTGCTTACCCACCTCAGAACCCGCAGCAACCAAAAAACCATCATCCAGCTCGGTCAACAA
The DNA here is from genome assembly GCA_024277755.1 of Gammaproteobacteria bacterium. GTDB lineage: Bacteria > Pseudomonadota > Gammaproteobacteria > Tenderiales > Tenderiaceae > Tenderia. Next base: position 12,998 of record JAJRUN010000027.1, read on the forward strand.
CAGATCGTAACCAGACTTGGCTGTTGGCCCATCACCCGTTGAGGCACAAAAACAGGTATCCGCCGGGTGACTGCAATTAACAGCGACGGTAAATAATGCCTCACGCCGGGCCTGATAGTTTTCATCTTTATATTGTTGTTCGAGGAAGACCTGATCCTGAATCCGCATCGCCGCCAGGTCGCAACTGCGGACACCGATCACCGCCGTTTTCTGAACTGCCGGTTTGACCTGCACAAACTGAATCTTGCCTTCGTCATCCCGTTCGGCTGACCACAACACCTCACGGGCGGAAAATAGTAATGGCTTTAAGGCCAGCGGCCCATTGGCCCAGGCAAAACTACGCAGGCCTTGAGAATAATGTAAATGGTATTTGCCTGGAGCCTGTTGATCATGCACAGCAACAGGAAGATGAGAAACATCGGCAAGCACATCATAAACAATCGCACCGTCACGCACCTGGGGACCAAGACAATGATAGCCCGCAGCTATCAATGTATCTAAAAGTGTTTGCAAGTCTTTCCGTTGCAGGAATTGAGTTTGCGCCACTGCATCCTTCCCCATAAAAGTTTATTTGATACTACGAGTTCCCTCCAAGCTGTTCAAGCGCCCGCAGTTCTGCCTCACTGAACCCGGCCTTGATGCGAGCGTCATAATGAAACGGCCCGCGCAATTTACCGGCAAAGTACTTGCCGATCAAATCAAGAAAGGTCTGTTCCATATTCAACCCTCGCTGATCACAAAAATATTTAAACCAGCGCGAACCAATCTCTACATGGCCTATTTCATCGCGCAGAATAATCTCCAGCGCCGCAACTGACTCATCATCACCCACATTTTTAAGCCGCTTCATAATCCCCGGTGTCACATCCAGTCCACGCGCCTCCAACACCCTCGGCACTAAAGCCATCCTCACCATGGGGTCAAAGGCTGTCCTTTGTGCCATATCCCACAGACCGCTATGCGCCGGGAAATCGCCATAGTCATAGCCCATATCATTGAGACGCTGGCGTAACAACTGAAAGTGATAGGCCTCTTCATCGGCCACCCGTACCCAGTCGGAATAGAACTGCCGCGGCATATCACGAAAACGGTAGACCGCATCCCAGGCCAGATTGATGGCATTGAATTCAATGTGGGTCACAGCATGCAGCATCGCAGCACGGCCAGCATCGCTACCCAGCCCCCGCCTTGGCACATCACCCGGTGAAACCAGCTCTGGTTTGACCGGATGGCCTGGTTCGCCGATAGAGCGAGGTTCAGCATTTGAATCGAGCGACAGTTGTCCATCGCGCCAAGCCTGAGCATGTTGTTGAGTCAGACAAAGTTTATCTTCGATCTCACAGGCAGCAAGGCATTGTTCGGCGGCAGTAAAAAGAGAATCCATTGGCATCGGCTATACAGTTGATTAAAGTTAAAACATTGTTACTTGGATAACCATAATGCACTAGGGAGTATCCATAAAGTATAAAAAGGGTTAGTGTGAGAAATGTGAGATTTGAGCACTATCGAGGCATATCTTGCGTGCGGTTTTCGAACTGCTTTACCACAGCAATTAAAAGTCATGTAAATGGGGGGGGAATTCCATTGAAAAAAGCAATAACCGCGCTTTCTCTAGCAACAACACTGCTAATTTCGGCGATTAGTTCCGCCTCAGACCTTAATTACGACTATGTAGAGATCAGGTACAGCAGCAAAAACCTCGACAACCAAACAGACAATTTTTCAGGTTACGACCTATACCTTAACAAATCGATCTCTAACAATGTTTACCTGCTTTTTGATTACGGTATTGGCAGCGTTAACACCAGCGAGGGAAGTCTTGATGTTAATGGTATTTCTGTTGGGGCTGGCTACTACACTCCGATCAATTACAAAACTGATCTATATGCTGAGATCGGGTTTCTAAAAAGCAAAGCCAAGCTTGCCGGACGTTCTGTAGATGCGAATGGGCGTGGCTATGGGTTAGGAGTTCGCAGTAAATTAAACAGTAAAGTTGAAGGACTTGTTTTTATCAACTACACCGACGTTGAAGGCAAAACCGACACCGGCATTGATATACAGCTGGCATTTGAGCTTGCCCGAAATATGCAAATTAGCGCCGGCATTGATTTTGAAGATGAAAGAACATCGACTATCGCTTTAAGACTTAATTTCTAAAAATCCAATACCGAGAAACAAAAGCCGCTAAAACCAGCGGCCATCACAACAACTGAACCGCAATCAGATACTCAGATTTAACATCCGCTGCAAGGCCAGCCGTGCCTGCTTGGCCGTCTGTTCCGGCACCTGCACCTGATTAACCGGCCTGCCCTCAACCAGGTTCTCCAGCGCCCACAACAAATGCTGCGGATCTATGCGAAACATTGTCGAACACATACAGATGGTGGGTGACATAAAGTGCACATGCGTACCACGCGCCCTGTTTTGCTCCGCCAGGCGTTTAACCAGATTCAATTCCGTCCCCACCATCCAGCGCGAGCCATCAGGCGAATCTTTAATGATATTAATGATGTACTCGGTCGAGCCAACATAGTCAGACTTCTGACATACCTCAAACGATGACTCAGGATGTGAGATGACCTTGCCCTCAGGAAACTTGGCGCGAAAGGCGTCGATATGATCGGGCTTGAACATTTGATGCACAGAGCAGAAACCCTTCCACAGGATCATCTTGGCGTTTGTGATCTGTTCTGCTGTCAACCCGCCCATCGGCAAATCAAAGTCCCACACCACCATTTGTTCCAAGGGAATACCCATGCTGTAAGCCGTGTTTCGCCCCAGGTGTTGATCAGGGAAAAACAGGATCTTTTCGCGCTGTTCGAAACACCATTCCAACACATGTTTGGCGTTAGTCGAGGTGCAAACGATGCCGTCATGCTCACCGCAGAATGATTTCAGGTCTGCAGCAGAGTTGATGTAAGTAACCGGGGTCACACATTCATCGGCATCAATCACCTCACTCAGCTCACGCCAAGCACGCTCAACCTTGGCCAGGTTGGCCATGTCCGCCATGGAACAACCCGCTGCCAAATCGGGCAGGATGGCGATTTGATCCGGGCGCGACAGGATATCGGCTACTTCGGCCATGAAATGCACACCACAGAAGACGATGTATTCTGCCTTGGAGGCCGCGGCAATACGCGACAGCTTAAGTGAATCACCGATGGCATCGGCGTGAACAAACACCTCTTCACGCTGATAATGATGACCAAGAATTAACAGGCGGTCACCCAAGGCTGCTTTAGCGGCCTGGATACGTGCCTGACAATCGTCATCGCTGATTTCTGAAAACTGCTGAATGGCTATTGCTGCTGTCATCGTCCACTAACCTAACCTAGGGTGGGCACGCTTTTGTGCCCACGCGCAATATTAAAATAGGGTGGCCATAAAAAACCCACCCTACCGTTATTCCGCTTCTTTTTCTTTGTTAACCGGCTGGCGCTGACGCAGACTCAGTTCACGCAGATGCGCAGCACCAATCTCGGTTGGAGCCGATGTCAACGGGCAACCCGCCGACTGAGTTTTGGGGAATGCCATCACGTCACGGATGGATTCCGCCCCCGTCATCAACATGACCAGACGATCAAGGCCGAAGGCGACACCACCATGTGGAGGGCAACCAAAGGCCAGAGCGTCAAGCAGGAAGCCAAATTTGTCTTTGGCTTCGGCTTCATCAATACCGAGCAGTTTTAGAACCTCTTGCTGCATCTCAGGCTTGTGGATACGAATAGAACCACCGCCGACTTCTGTGCCATTGAGCACCAGGTCATAGGCCTGCGACAAGGCGTTTTCAGGGTCAGCTGCCACCTGTTCAACCGTGCCTGTTGGCGCAGTAAAAGGATGATGCAGCGCCTGGTAGCGGTTTTCCTTTTCATCAAATTCAAACATTGGGAAGTCCACTACCCAGAGTGGTTTCCAGCCACGCTCGCACAGACCACGGTCATGACCAACTTTGACGCGCAGCGCACCCAACGACTCATTCACAATCTTGGCCTTGTCGGCACCAAAGAAGACCAGATCACCGTCTTCTGCCCCAACGCGCTGCATGATGCCGTCGATGACCTCATCAGGCAGAAACTTCAGGATAGGTGATTGCAGACCTTCGCGGCCCTTGGCCAGTTCGTTGACCTTGATGTAAGCCAGACCACGGGCACCATAGATGCCAACAAACTTGGTGTAGTCGTCGATTTCTTTACGACTCAGCTCACAGCCCTTGGGCAGGCGCATGGCGGCAATACGACCTTTGGGGTCGTTGGCCGGGCCAGAGAAGACCTTAAATTCCACATCTTTCATCAGGTCAGTGATACTGATCAGTTCCAGCGGAATACGCAGATCAGGTTTATCGGAACCAAAGCGTTCAATTGCCTCATCGTAGGTCATCCGTGGAAAGTCATGTGGCAGCGCCACCTCCAGCACATGGGTAAAGATATCGCGAAACATATCGTCCATCAGATTGGTGATCTGATCTTCTGAAATAAACGAGGCCTCAATATCA
>JAJRUN010000028.1 GCA_024277755.1 Gammaproteobacteria bacterium
AGGATTATTTCAATGGCCCGTCGTCGCCGTAAATCAAAACCCATGCCGTCAGAGGCATTTTCAGCCCAGATTGAGTCGCTTGATCACGATGGCCGTGGTGTTGCCCGCATCGATGGTAAAGCAACCTTTATCGAAGGAGCGTTACCCGGTGAAGACGTCACCTTTCATTATCTTAGTCAGCACAAAAGTTATGACGAAGGGGTTGTCAGCGAAATCATCAAGGCTTCGCCTGATCGAGTTGAACCGAAGTGTCCTCATTTTGGTGTTTGTGGTGGTTGCAGCCTGCAGCACATGGATGCCAAAGCGCAGATTCTGGCCAAACAACAGATCATGCTGGATAACTTCAAGCATATTGGCAGTGTGCAGCCTGAGTCTGTGCTGGAGCCGCTAACGGCGATTGAATGGGGTTACCGGCGTAAGGCCCGTCTGGGTTGTCGTTATGTGGCCAAAAAAGAGTCTGTGCTGGTGGGCTTTCGTGAAAAACGCACCGGATGGTTGGCCGAGATGAGCCGTTGCGAGGTAATGCATCCGGCCATAGGCGAACGTATTATGGAGTTGCGCCAATTGGTTTCAGACTTGAAATGTTTTCAACGTCTGCCACAAATTGAAGTAGCCATTGGTGATGATGTCATCGCGCTGGTGTTCCGACATATGGATGATCTGGTTGACGAGGATAAAGAAAAGCTGATTCAGTTTGGTCAGCAACACGATATTCATATCTACCTGCAACCCAAGGGGCCTGATAGTGTTCACCTGGTTTGGCCGCAGCAGTCGCAGCTGAGCTATCGTCTGGAAGAGTTTGAATTGGAAATGTTGTTCAAACCAACGGATTTTACCCAGGTGAATACCGATATCAATCGCAAAATGCTTAACCTTGCTATCACCATGCTTGACCCCCAAGCCAATGAGCGTGTGTTGGATCTTTTCTGTGGCCTGGGTAATTTTACTTTGCCGCTTGCCCGTCGTGCCGGTCATGTTATTGGTGTTGAAGGTGAAGAGAGCCTGGTTCAGCGTGGCAAGGAAAATGCCGCCCACAACCAGATTGATAACGTAGAATTTCATGCCGCCGACCTGACCCAGGAACCACATCAGCATCCTTGGTTTGGTTCCGGTTTTGATAAAATATTGATTGACCCACCGCGCAGCGGAGCCTTCGAGATTGTCAAACTGATGCCAGCCTTTGGCGCCAATCGGATTGTTTATGTATCGTGCAATCCTGCTACGTTGGCGCGTGATGCCCAGGTATTGGTTGAGGCCGGTTATCAGCTCAAATCGGCCGGTGTAATGGATATGTTTCCGCATACCACCCATGTGGAATCGATTGCCCTGTTTGAGCGTTAATATCGCTTTCAACAGCACTCTCCGTTATGATAAACGGCCATATTTAGAACAGAAAACAGTCCGACATGGCAACTGAAATTGAACGTAAATTCCTGGTCAACGATGATTCGTGGCGTGGCGCTGTCAGCAAAAAATCATTTTTTCGACAGGGCTATCTGGCCAGTTCCGACGGTGCCTCGGTTCGGGTGCGTGTTTCCGATGACAAGGCCAACCTCAACATTAAAAGCATGACCCTGGGGGTCAGCCGCTATGAATTTGAATATGCAATTCCATTGTCAGATGCAGAAGAGATGCTGGATAAACTTTGTCTTGGCCCCAAGATTGAAAAGGTTCGCTACTTTGTAGAGCATCTTGGTCACACCTGGGAAGTGGATGTATTTGAGGGTGATAATGCCGGCTTGATTGTGGCCGAGATTGAACTGGATGCGGAAGATGAAGCCTTTGAAAAACCATCATGGGCAGGGGATGAGGTTTCCGATGATGAGCGCTACTACAATGTCTGCCTGGTCACTCACCCCTACAAAGATTGGCAGGACACCCCCTGATCCACATGCCCCGCCTGCTGATTTTTTTACTGGCCCTGCTTGTTGTTGGGCCAGCGCTGCTTGGTTGCAGCAAACCTGAAACCGATGCACTGCGCTTTGGCATATCCAGCGCCCCCATCAATCTTGACCCTCGTTTTGCCACCGACGCCGCCTCGTCGCGCATCAATCGCCTGCTGTACCAGCGCCTGGTTGATTTTGACGATGCCTATCTTGCCAAGCCTGCGCTGGCCAGTTGGCAGGCGTTAACACCAGTGCATTATCGTTTTCAATTGATTAATCAGCAGCCTGAATTTCATGATGGTGCGGCTTTAACAACAGCCGATATCAAGGCAACCTACGACTCGGTTCTTGATCCTGATACTGCCTCGCCACACTTGGCAGGTTTTAACATGATTGATGCAATAGAAATCATTGATGATCGCAGCATCGATTTTCATCTCAACAAACCAGACCCGCTGTTCCCCGGGCGATTGGTGATTGGCATCATGCCAGCCAAGTTACTGGTAACTGATCACCCATTTAACCGTCACCCAATCGGCAGTGGCCCGTTTCAGTTTGTCGACTGGCCGGAAGAGGGCAGACTACAGCTGCAACGTTTAAACGACAAACAGACATTTGAATTTATTGCGGTCAAAAATCCTACTGTCCGAGTGTTAAAGCTGTTGCGCGGCGAGATAGACATGCTGCAAAACAACCTGCCATCTGAACTGGTGGGTTATCTGGCCGAACAGGAGGAGATTAATCTGATCAAGTCACCGGGTTCCAGCTTCACCTATCTGGGTTTTAATATGCAGGACGAAGATACCGGCAACCTGAATTTGCGCCGCGCCATTGCCTATGCCCTGGATCGTGATGCGATTATCAAATATGTGATGGGCGATGCCGCCACACCTGCCAACGCCCTGTTGCCACCCGATCACTGGGCCGGAAATTCTGATCTGTTACCGTATCTGCACGACCCGGACAAGGCGCGTTTGCTGTTAAAGCAGGCCGGTTATGTCGATGGCAAACGGGCACAGATAATTTACAAAACCTCGAGTGATCCGTTTCGGATTCGCCTAGCAACGGTAATCCAGCAGCAGTTGTCCGAGGTGGGTATCGATGTCGATCTGCGCAGTTATGACTGGGGCACCTTTTATGGCGACATCAAGGCTGGCCGCTTTCAGATGTTTAGCCTCAGTTGGGTTGGCATTAAAACACCAGACATCTTTCGCTATGTTTTTCACAGTGAATACATCCCCCCTAATGGTGCCAACCGTGGTCATTACTCTGATATACAGGCCGATGAACTGATTGATGCTGCCGAGGCTGAATTGACCCTGCCACAACAGGCAAAATACTACGCTCAACTGCAAGCCCATTTGTTGCAACAGCTGCCCTATGTGCCACTGTGGTATGAAGACCACCTGTTTGCAGCACGCAAGGAGATTAATGGCTATACCCTGGCGCGGGATGGCAACTATGATGGAGTGATTCATGTCAGACGCGACTAGTGCGGAAGAACTGTGGTTAAAGATCAGCATTGCCGAGCAATCCTTATGCCTGTTTCGCGGCAAAGATCTGCTTGAGGTGTTTGATATTTCCAGTGCAAGCAATGGCCCCGGCGAACAGTTTGGCAGTGAATGTACCCCGCGTGGCTGGCATACGCTGCGGGCAAAGATAGGCGCAGGCCAGCCCGAAAACACCGTCTTTAGCGGCCGTCGACCGACAGGTGAAATCTATTCAGAGCAATTGAAATCCGCACAACCGGAGCGAGACTGGATACTGACACGCATCCTCTGGTTGAGTGGTCTTGAGCCAGGTTTGAACCGATTGGGCAAGGTCGACACCATGCGCCGTTATATCTATATTCATGGCAGTCCCGATGATGTTGAACTCGGTGTGCCAAATTCACATGGCTGTGTGCGCATGCGCAACAGCGATATCATCAAACTGTTTGATGAGGTTCCAGTCGGAACACGGGTTTATATCAAAGGCTGACAAATGATCCAGTTTTTATTCTCACGCCTCGCCAGTGCCCTGTTTGTCATCTTTGGTGTCACCTGCCTGGTGTTTTTGTTGCTGCACATGGTGCCGGGTGACCCTGTCGAGGTGATGCTGGGTGAGTCATCTCAACCTGCTGACCGCGAGGCCCTGCGTCGTGCCCTGGGTCTGGATCAGCCCCTGCTGACACAATTCGGTCAATATCTGGGCAACCTTGCGCAGCTGGATCTTGGTAAATCACTTTATTCACAGCGCCCCATCGTCGACATGTTGCTTGAACGTATCCCGGCCACGGCCCAGCTTGCTGTAAGCGCCTTGATCGTAGCAGTACTGATTGCCTTTCCTTTGGGTGTGCTTGCAGCCGTTAAAAAAGGCAGTCACTGGGATCAGAGTGCCATGGGAGTGTCTTTGATTGGCGTCTCTATTCCCAACTTCCTGATGGGGCCGATTTTAATCCTGGTGTTTTCACTCTGGCTAGGCTGGTTTCCCGTCAGTGGCCGGGATGGCTTTGTCTCTTTAGTTTTGCCCGCCCTGACACTGGGCACGGCCATGGCGGCGATTTTGTCACGCATGGTCAGGGCCACGTTGCTGGAAACACTGAATGAAGACTACATCCGCACCGCACGCGCCAAAGGCCTGAGTGAACGGCTGGTGGTCTGGCGGCATGCCATGCGCAATGCCTTGTTGCCGGTGATTACCCTGCTTGGTTTGCAATTGGGTGTGTTGCTTGGGGGCGCGGTAATCACTGAAGTAGTGTTCTCCTGGCCCGGCCTGGGACAGTTGACCATTGAATCCATTCAACGCCGCGACTACCCAGTGGTGCAGGCCTGTGTATTGTTGATCAGCCTGACATATGTGGTGGTCAACACTCTGACCGACCTGGTTTATGGCTGGCTTGATCCACGGGTCAGACTGGAGGGCGGCAGATGATACGCCTGTGGTGGCCAGCGGCAATCCTGTTGCTTTGGGGCTGTTTTGCGCTCTTTGGTGGTTTGATGGGCCTGGCACCCAATCACATCGAGCTGCCCAAAATTCTGCTCGAACCAGGGGCCGACGCCTGGCTTGGCTATGATGATCTGGGGCGACCGTTGTGGGACAGGCTGGTGGCCGGAGCGCAGACCTCATTCATTGTGGCGGTGGTGGTGGTGTTTCTGTCAGCTATTATTGGCACCGTGATTGGTGTTGTCAGTGCCTATAAAGGCGGCTGGGTCGATCATTTGATTGTGCGCATTATCGATATCTTTCTCGCCTTTCCTGGCATTCTGCTGGCCATCGCTTTGGCCGGTCTGTTGGGGCCGGGCATCAATAACGTCATCATTGCCCTCAGTGTAGTGGGCTGGGTGGGGTTTGCCCGGTTGGCCCGCGCCCAGGTGCTGACCATTAAACACCGCGAGCATATCCAGGCCGCCCACTCACTTGGCACCCGTCCGACTAGAATTATCATTTATCACATCCTGCCGTTGATCATGGCACCGCTGATTGTTGAAGCCACCTTTGCCGTCGCCGGGGCGGTGATCTCAGAGGCGGGGTTGTCGTTTCTTGGTTTGGGGGTGCAACCGCCCGAGGCCTCGTGGGGCAGCATGATTCGCGATGGTGCCCGCTATCTGCTCATTGCCCCGCACATGGTATTGGTGCCCGGTGTGATGCTGATGCTGGTGGTGCTGGCGGTCAATCTGTTGGGTGACCAGCTGCGTGACAGGCTGGATGTGCACACACGTCAAAGAGAAAAATAAAGGAACAGCGATGTCGTTAGGGCCAGTAATGGTGGGGCTGTCAGGCACACAACTGACGCAGCAGGAAAAGGCGATGCTCAACCATCCCATGGTCGGTGCGGTCATCCTGTTTACACGTAATTATGAGTCCTTGCAGCAACTGCAGGATTTGATCGCTGACATACACATGCTGCGCACGCCTCACCTGCTGGTGTGTGTTGACCACGAGGGGGGCAGGGTGCAGCGCTTCCGCGAAGGCTTTAGCCATCTACCACCACTGCGCCGCATCGGTGAAATCTATGATGTTGATAAAAAACGGGCCAAGCGCCTGGCGGAAACAGCGGGCTGGGTGATGGCAGTCGAGCTGCGCGCCGTGGGAGTGGACTTTAGTTTTTCACCGGTGTTGGATCTTGATTACGGCGTTTCTGAAATCATTGGAGATCGTTCGTTTCATCGTCTGGGCCACGCTGTTGCTGATCTGGCACAAAGCTACATCACCGGTATGCAAAAGGCAGGCATGGCGGCCACCGGCAAACATTTTCCCGGTCACGGTGCGGTTGAGGTAGACACCCATGTGGGCATTGCCCGTGATGAACGCGCCTTTGTCGACATTGAATCGGATGATCTGGTGCCGTTTGAACGCCTGATCCGTTCAGGGCTGGCAGGCATCATGCCGGGGCATGTTATCTATCCTCATATCGACGCCCAGCCCGCTGCATTTTCACGCTTTTGGTTGCAGGAGGTACTACGCAAACGCTTGCAGTTCCAGGGGGCAATCTTCAGTGACGACCTGCTGATGCAGGGCGCAGCAGTAATGGGCAGTGTCAGTGACCGGGCTGAGGCAGCGCTGGAGGCAGGCTGCGACATGGTGCTGGTGTGCGATAACATTACCGAAATCAGTAATACCCTTGAACGGCTGGAGCGTTTTGACAACCCAGCCTCACACCTGCGTCTGGCGCGCATGCATGGCCGCAAACCACTGACGCGAGACCAGTTACACAATAAGCCTCAATGGCATCAGGCAGTGCAGGCGCTGGACGCGCTGAATCAGGCTAAGCCTATGGATTTGTTGTAGAATTGACGAGTATATTTTAAGAGAAACAAGTCATGGAACAACTGCTGACAGAGTTTAAACAATACATCGGGCAAGACCAGGGTGGCTGGATCGTACAGGTATTTGTGGTGGTGTTTGTCACTCTGATGATTGATTTCATTCAGAAGGGTGTTCTGCGTCGCATTCACCGACGTCTGGAAAAGACCAAAACACTCTGGGACGACACCCTGGTTCAATCCATTCGTGCACCACTATCGCTGTTAATCTGGATTGTTGGTTTGGCCTTTGCTGCCTCTATCGTTCGGCAGGTGGCTGATGCAGCAATTTTTGAAGCCATCACACCGATCCGCGAAATGGGTGTCATCACTGTTATTGCCTGGTTTCTGCTGCGTTTTATCAAAAACGCCCAGGCCAACCTGATCAAACGCAAAACCAATGCCAAAGGCAAAGAGATTGATCACACCACGGTCGATGCCATGGGCAAACTGCTGCGCCTATCGGTCATCATCACCGCCTCGCTGGTGGCATTGCAGACCATGGGCTACAGCATCTCCGGCGTATTGGCATTTGGTGGCATCGGCGGTATTGCCATTGGTTTTGCCGCCAAAGACCTGCTAGCCAATTTCTTCGGTGGTCTGATGATTTATCTGGATCGCCCATTTGCAGTGGGCGACTGGATACGTTCGCCAGATCGTAATATTGAGGGCACAGTTGAGAATGTCGGCTGGCGCCAGACACGTATTCGCACCTTTGATAAACGACCGCTGTATATTCCCAATTCTGTTTTTTCCACCATCGCCGTGGAAAATCCCTCACGCATGAGCCACCGCCGCATTTACGAAACCATTGGCATTCGCTACGACGATGTCGGCAAAATGTCGGCAATCACCAATGATGTTAAAAAGATGCTGCTTGAACATCCAGAGATCGATAGCAGCCAAACCATGATCGTCAACTGCAACGCCTTTGCCGCCTCATCGGTAGACTTTTTTGTTTATACCTTCACCAAAACCACTAACTGGATAAAATTCCACGAGGTTAAACATGATGTGCTGTTGAAGATCGGCGACATCATTGCCGCACATGAAGCAGAAATGGCCTTTCCAACCTCAACCTTGCATATTCCTGATGGGGTCACAATTGAAGAACAGATTGTATCAACACAGTCACAATAAAAAATATAAACGAAGGAGTGGGGGGATGAAATTAAGGACAATCATTTCTGTATTGTATTTTTCGCTGGCAGCAGGTTTGGCACAAGCTGAAATCCCATGGCCCTTTCAACCCCTGCCGGCACAGCCACCCATCCCGGCAGACAACCCGCAAACAGACGCTAAAATTGAATTAGGCAAGCAGCTGTTTTTTGATCCCCGTCTATCAATAAGCGGCACGCATTCATGTAACAGCTGTCACAACCTCGCCGCCGGTGGTGAAGATGGTCTCGCGCAACCTGTTGCTATTGATGGCAACCAGGGACGCCGCAGCACATTAACATTGTGGAACGCCGCCTATCACACTGTTTATAACTGGGATGGCAGCAGCAAGACCCTGGAAAAACAGGTTCAGCGACACATCCTTGATAAAAACATCATGGCCATGC
>JAJRUN010000029.1 GCA_024277755.1 Gammaproteobacteria bacterium
AAAAATAAAAGTTTCAAAAACCATTGGCCCATCATCAAACGTCGGGCGGCGGCCAAAACTTGCTACCCCATCGAGTTGCGTTCCATCCTGACGGCGCAGGCGAACAGCGTAAATTCCCTGGGCCAGATGACAGCTCTTTGGCAAAGAAAGATTAGCTGTTGGAAAACCTAAAGTGCGCCCAAGTTGAGCGCCTTTAATAACTTCTCCTGAAACACCCCAGCGGAAACCTAACAACCTGGCCGCCCCTTCAACATCGCACGCCCCCAGTAATCGTCTGATACGGCTGGAAGAAATAACATCTTCAACCCCATCATCCTCATCACCGTAGGCTTCAACAATGGTAACGCCGAACCCCTTGGCCTTACCCGCCGACTTGAGAAACTGCGGGGTGCCAATGCGGTCTTTACCAAAATGAAAATTAAAACCAGTGACAATATGGGTCGCCACTGCCTGATCCAGCAGAATTTTCGTTATGAAATCGTCGGCACTGGTGCTGGCGAGTTCGCGGGTAAATGGCAAAGTCAGTAGCCCATCCATGCCAAAAGCTTCCAATACCCGTGCCTTAAGAGTTTCAGGGGTCAAGCGAAAGACCGGATGATCCGGGCGAAACAAAGTGCGTGGGTGGGGTTCAAAGGAAAGCGCATAGCAGGGAATATTCTGCTCCTTTGCAATGGCGCGCGCCCTGTCTAATACCGCCTGATGTCCGCGATGCACCCCATCGAAATTACCGATCGCGATCACCCCGCCACGGGCGGAGGGGGCAATACCCGTTGATAGATTATGATGCAAAAAACCAGCCATTAAATCACACCTGTTGCCATGAAAGACGTGGCATCCAGACTTTTGGGGTGGCACCATTATTATTGAGAAAAGCCTGTAGCTTTTCTTCATCTGGATTATCGGCCGAGCCATATTCACTATAGTGTATTCCGGCGCTGATATAGAACAGGTCAAACCCATTGTTTTGCGCGCCGGCCACATCGGTTGGCAGGGCATCACCAATCGCAATCACATCTTTCTTCGTTGTCTTCGCGCCGATTAGTTCGATAAGTTTTTTCATCCCCAGATCATAAATTGGCTTATGGGGTTTCCCTGCGACCAGTGTTTCGCCCCCAAGTTCAGTATAAAGATTGGCGAGGGAACCAGCGCACCAAATCAGCGAATTGCCACGGTGCACCACCACATCCGGATTGGCGCAGATGAAGGGAATGTTTCTGGCCACTAAAGCTTTTAGCCGGACACGGTAATCGTCAGGGGTTTCCACCTCATCTTCAAACAATCCGGTACAGACAATTGCGTCGCACTCTTTTTCACTAGTCAAATCAACATCAAGCCCGGCAAACAAAGGGGCATCCCGCTTTGGGCCCAGATGGAATATAGAGCCTTTCACCTTACGGATTAATTCACGGGTGGCATCTCCTGATGAGACCACCGCATCATAGACATCGGTATCAACCCCAAGTTCATTGAACTGCTCAATAACACCAGCCTCAGGGCGCGGAGAATTGGTCAGCATCACCACCCGGCCACCTTGTTGACGATAGGCCGCGAGTGCTTGAGCTGCAGCATCATAAACAGCCTGCCCATTATGCAACACCCCCCAGACATCGCATAAAATGCCCGGATATTCTTTTGCAATTTCGCTTAAACCGTGAATTCGCTTCGTCATGAGACAAGAGGCTCCAAACAATACAATAAGGAGGCGCGCTATAAAATTAACAGCCCCGCTTATCCTGGTAATCTTTCGGGTAGGATGAGCACTCAAATGCGTCAAGGTCGAACGATTGTAATAGTTACTAATGGGAGCACTGAATATAGGCAAGTCAATTGCCTGGGGTTTGTCCATCAACACCCTTCACACGCCCTTGAGCACTGTTTAAGAAGGCTTAATCAGCGATTATAATTCGCAGGGCGGAAAACGTGACATGAAAAAACCTGGCGCCATCAAATCATGGCTTATATGGCTGTTTATTGTGGCCTGTATCCTCACGATCAGTATTTCCATTGCCATTTTGCTGGTGCGCTTTGAAATATTGCAACCCCTTGGTGCGGCAATAGTGGGACTTTTAACATTTGGCGGGTTTATATTTTTTCAACGCCAAATCACAATGTCTAACGACATCAAAGACCTTAGAGCCCAAGCAGGTGGATTATCTGATTTTGAAAATGGTGTTGCTCAGAAAATTGAAAAACTATCCCTACAAATATCAGCTGGGTCAGACAGGGGCGATTTTAAAAACGAACATGAACAGGCAACTCTTCAGGCAAAGGTAAGTGAATTGGAAGACCGCCTGATTGTTCTTGAGAGAGACCCGTCAGCCTTACCAAGTGCCTCAATGGTTCCCTTTCATGAAGCTTCACAGCAATCTGAATTAAAAGAGGTAGAAGCTGCGGCCCCTTCCGAAATCACGCCCACTAAAACCAGCCTGCAGTCGGCACTCAAAGAAGATAATCTGCAAATGCACCTACAGCCGATCGTTGGCCTGCCATCAAGAAGCCCGGCATATTTCGAAGCATTCATGCAGCTTAAAACGGGGCATGAAGAGTTTTTGGATACTGCAGAATTTAACAGGCTTGCAGAAGACGGCGGGTTAATGCCTGCAATTGATACGAAAATCCTGTTCAGCTCCGCGCGCCTGATCCGCACCCTTGAAGGTTTGAAAAAATCAGCAGGCCTGTTTTGCTCACTGTCAGCCAGTACTTTTAAAAATGAAAAAACTTTCAGCCAGATTGTAGACTTCCTTGAAGCAAATCAGGCAATCAATAAATCTTTAATATTAGAAATAACCCAGCGCAACTATGTCGCTTTGAAGCCTAAGGGGCGTGCGCGGCTTGGACAGATTGCAGATCTTGGGTTTTCACTGTCTTTAAGCGAAGTTGCTGATTTGGCTTTGGATGTTAAAAAACTCTCCGGCCAAGGCTTTAGGTTCGTTAAACTGCCTGCATCGATTTTACTGCACGCCAATCTCAATGAAAACGATATTGGCATTCACCCTTCCCGGCTTTCAACGACACTGCAAGATCAGGGAATTACCCTGATTGCCCTTGGGGTTGAACAGGAAAACCAGGCAATCAGCCTGATTGACTTAGATGTACGTTATGCACAAGGACTGCTGTTTGCCCCGCCTCGTGCCGTTAAAGCTGAGCTGTTGAACACAACTTAAAAGCAGTCCCCAGAACTCAAAGCTCAAAAAAAATGCCCGCTACGAATAACGGG
>JAJRUN010000030.1 GCA_024277755.1 Gammaproteobacteria bacterium
AAGACAACTGAGTTTGATCACGCTTCCCATCATCTCCATCGCTGTGTAAATTTAGCTCATGTTTTCAGCTGACGATCATCGTTATATGAGCCTGGCGCTGCGTTTGGCTGCGCAGGGGCTGTACACCACTGATCCCAATCCTAGGGTTGGCTGTGTCATTGTGATTGAAGGGCAAATCATCGGTCAGGGTTGGCACCGAGCCACTGGTGAAGCACATGCCGAAGTTCATGCTTTGCAACAGGCTGGTGAGCGGGCAAAAGGCGCAACCGCCTATGTCACGCTGGAACCCTGTAGTCATCATGGCCGTACCCCGCCTTGCGCCGATGCCCTGATTACTGCAGGGGTAGCGCGGGTTGTTGTGGCGATGCAAGACCCTAGTCCCAAGGTGGCGGGGCAGGGCATGGCACGGCTTGAAGCGGCAGGAATAAAGGTTGATCCGGGCTTGATGACTGAACAGGCCGAAGTCCTCAACCCGGGGTTTATTTCCCGCTGTAAACGCGGTCGCCCCTATGTCCGCTGTAAGCTGGCCATGAGTCTGGATGGCCGCACGGCCATGGCCAGTGGCGAAAGCAAATGGATCACCTCTGAGGCATCACGTCTTGATGTGCAAAAACTGCGCGCCCGCAGCTCGGTGATTGTCACCGGCATTGGCACCGTGTTGGCAGATGATCCGCGCATGAACGTGCGCCTGGATGTTGATGTAAAACAGCCTGACCGGGTGGTGGTTGACTCCAATCTGCGTATGCCCACCGGTGCCGTTATGCTTGTGCAACAGGGAGTGACCTGGCTGGCTAATAACAGTCAGGATCAAACCCGGCGCTCAGACCTTGAACAGGCCGGTGCGCAGATGTTGGACGTGACAACAGATAATGGCCACATTGATCTGTCTGCTTTGCTCAATGCCTTGCAGGGGTTTGATTACAATGAGGTGCTGGTTGAGGCCGGGCCAAGCCTGAGTGGTGCGTTTATGCAGGCGGGTTTGATTGATGAGTTGATCGTCTACATGGCACCGCATTTGATGGGGCACGGTGGTAATCCCTTGTTGTACTTACCAGGCATCGATGCCATGCAGGATAGAATTGCCCTGCAACTGACAGAATTGAAACAGATTGGCGATGATCTGTGCCTGACCTATAAACGGGCTAAACAAACTGGATAAACGATGTTTACAGGAATTATAGAGGCCTGCGGTGAGATTGCAGCGGTGGAAAACCAGGGCGGCGATTGTCGTCTGCGCATTCATGCCGGTGGCCTGGATATGTCTGACGTCAAACTGGGTGACAGTATCGCCACTGATGGAGTTTGTCTCACCGTAGTCAGGTTCGATAGCAATAGTTTTGAGATGGATGTGTCGTCTGAGAGTCTGGCCAAGACCACGCTGGGCGAATTCAAGCTGGGTCGCAAGGTAAATCTGGAAAAGGCTATGCAGCCTTCGGCGCGACTGGGTGGCCATATTGTCAGCGGCCATGTGGACGGCGTTGGTACGGTCGAGTCGCGTGAATGGGTGGGCGAGTCGCTGCGTTTTCGTGTTCGTGTGCCGGATGGTTTGGCCAAATATATTGCCATTAAAGGCTCGGTTTGCATTGATGGTGTCAGCCTGACGGTGAACAATGTCGAGGGCGCGGTGTTTGACATTAATATCATTCCCCACACCGCAGATACCACCACGATCGGTGACTATCAGGCTGGCCGTAAGGTCAATATCGAAGTTGATATCATTGCCCGTTATTTAGAACGCCTGTTGCTTGGTGATAAGGCTGCTGATGTGGCAGCGCCAGCGATCACCATGAACCTGTTGGCCGAAAACGGCTATTTAAACGGATAACCCAGTTATGCCCTTAAACAGTATTAAAGAGATCATAGACGACATCCGTCAGGGCAAGATGGTGGTGTTGATGGATGATGAGGACAGGGAAAACGAGGGCGACCTGATCATCGCTGCAGAGTGTGTTAGCGCCGAGAATATCAATTTCATGGCTCGCTACGCCCGTGGTCTGATTTGTCTGCCGCTGACGCAGGAGCGCTGCCAGCAGCTTAATCTGCCTCTGATGGTAAGCGATAACAATGCCAAGCATGCCACCAATTTTACTGTTTCCATAGAGGCAGCAGAGGGGGTGACTACCGGCATCTCAGCCGCTGATCGTGCCACTACGGTGCTGGCAGCGGTCAAGGCTGATGCCCAGCCGGAGGATATTCATCAGCCGGGACATATTTTCCCGTTGATGGCTCAGCCCGGTGGCGTGTTGAGCCGGGCCGGTCATACCGAGGCCGGTTGTGATCTGGCGCGTCTGGCGGGTTATGAACCCGCCGCCGCGATTGTGGAAATTCTCAACGAAGATGGCTCCATGGCGCGCCGCCCTGAACTGGAAGTGTTTGCCCGCGAGCATGATCTCAAAATTGGCACCGTGGCTGATCTGATCAGCTATCGCATGCAGAATGAACAAACAGTCGAGCGGGTGGCCGAGTGCCAACTGCCCACTGAACATGGTGATTTTCGCCTGATGGCCTATCAGGACTATGTTGGTCAGGGGCTGCATCTGGTATTGCAAAAGGGTGAAATTAACGCGGATTGTGTGCCACTGGTCAGGGTGCATCTGGCGGATACCTTTACCGATATTCTGGCGGTGCAGCGCGGTGAAACCAGTCTGCCGCTAAAAGTGGCAATGCAGCGGATGCAGGATGAAACAGCGGGAATCATTGTTCTGCTACAGCACAACGATAGTCCCGAAAGCCTGGTCAGGCGCATTCGTGACTACCAGCTACAGGATAGGGGGGTGAATCTGCCCAAACCGGCGGACTCTTCCGATCTGCGTCAGTATGGCGTTGGTGCCCAGATCTTGTCCGACCTGGGGGTCAGAAAAATGCGGGTTATGGGTGCGCCGCGTAAGCTGCATGGCCTGTCAGGCTTTGGTCTTGAAGTTGTGGAATATGTCTGATTGTTACAATTACTTTCGTTAAAGGCTAAAATAGCCCCGGATCGGATTTAGATTAAGGATTTTAAATGAACGACGTAACTCGAATTGAAGGCGACTTCAATGCCAGTGGTGCCCGTGTTGCCATCGTGGCCGGACGCTTCAACAGCTTTGTGGTGGATCACCTGATCAGCGGTGCGATTGATTGCCTGCAGCGTCACGGCATCAGCGTCAAAGATATCGATGTCTTTTATGCCCCCGGTGCCTATGAGTTGCCACTGCTGGCACAGCGCGTAGCCGGTAAGAAAAAACATGATGCGATTATTGCGCTGGGGGCAGTTATTCGTGGTGGTACGCCGCATTTTGATTATGTTGCCGGTGAATGTACAAAAGGCCTGGCGACGGTTTCCATGCAGTTCGACCTGCCGGTTACCTTTGGCGTATTGACCGTTGACAGCATTGAGCAGGCCATCGAGCGTTCCGGCACTAAGGCCGGTAACAAAGGTGTGGAAGCAGCCATGTCGGCAATTGAAATGATTAATTTGCTGAAGAATGTCGACCAGCTTTAGTTCTAAATCCGCTGTCAGAAGTTTTTAAGGAGAATACTACTTGAGTCACGCTCGCACCATGGCACGTCGTTGTACCGTTCAAGCGCTCTATCAATGGCAGGTCACTGGCCAGAATGTAGATGAGATTTATCAGCAGTTTCTGGCCGAACGTAATATGGCCAAAATCGACACCGAGATGTTTAAAGCGTTGCTTTCAGGCATCACCAAAGAGTTGGAAAAACTGGATGAAAAGATCCAGCCTCATCTTGACCGGGATATTTCAGATGTCGATCCTGTCGAACGTGCGGTGCTGCGCCTGGGTGCCTACGAGCTGATGTTTAAACTCGAAGTGCCTTACCGTGTTGTCATTAACGAATCGTTAGAGGCGGTCAAGACCTTTGGTGCCGAACAGGGCTATCGTTTCGTCAATGGTGTGTTAGACAAGCTGGCGCAGGATGTTCGTGAACCGGAACTCAAACGTAAGGCGCGATAAAAACTTACCTTTTCATAACCATGGTGAACCCCCATGGGCTTATCAGAATTTGATCTCATAAATCGATATTTCGGCCAGGGCGGAGCGCTCAATCAGCTTCGTACTGATGTTGAGCTTGGCATTGGCGATGATGCCGCGATTGTTAACGTACCGGTTGGCCAGTCACTGGTGATGAGTCTCGATACCATGGTCTCCGGCGTCCATTTTCCAGAAAATACCCCGGCTGAAGATATTGCCTATAAAGCACTGGCGGCCAATCTGAGTGATATGGCGGCTATGGCAGCAGAGCCTAACTGGTTGCTGCTGGGGTTGACCCTGCCGCAGGCTGATGAAACCTGGCTTGAGAGTTTCAGTCGTGGCCTGAGTCAGCTGGCCAATCAATATGGGCTGGCGTTGATTGGTGGCGATACCACGCATGGGGCTTTGACGGTTTCTGTTCAGGTCAACGGCCTGGTGCCGCGCGGCCAGGCCTTGAGGCGCAGTGGTGCCTGCCCGGGTGATTTGATCTATGTTAGCGGTCAGTTGGGCGATGCCGGTTTGGGTTTGAAGCTGGCACTTGCAGAGCTGGATATTGATTTAGAACCGCAACGGCGCCAGTATTTTTTGCAGCGTTTGAATCGTCCCACGCCACGGCTTGAATTAGGCTTGGCCTTGCGCGGTTTGGCCTCTGCGGCGATTGATGTTTCAGATGGATTGTTGGCGGATCTGGGACATATTCTTAAGGCTAGCGGGGTTGGTGCATCAATTAATCTCGAACAATTACCCATGGTCGATGAGGTGCGTGATTTATCTGAGCTGTGGTGGCGTGTGCCGCTGACGGCCGGGGATGACTATGAGCTTTGTTTTACCTTACCGGCGGATAAGCAGGTGGCGTTTGAGCTGGCAATACAGGATGTTGAATGCCCCTGCACCTGCATCGGCCAGATTGAGGCAGCCCCGGGTTTGAGTCTGTTGCTGGATGGTGACAACATCGATAGCGAAAATTTAAAAGGGTATCTGCATTTTGACTAAACGCATTCCAGGCCTGAATCTGGCCAATCCCATACATTTGCTGGCCTTTGGTTTTGGCTCGGGTGTTGGCCCCAAGGCCCCGGGAACCTGGGGAACGCTGGCGGCAGTGCCTATTTTTCTGTTGATGCAAGACTTGTCGCTGGTGCTTTATTTGGGCCTGGTTGCGGTGATAACCGTGGTGGGTTTTTGGCTCTGCGATGCTACTGCCAAAGACCTGAGGGTGCATGATCACCCGGGAATTGTCTGGGATGAGATCGCCGGCTATCTGATTACCATGATTGCTGCGCCGAGTGGCTGGCTTTGGCTGGTGATTGGTTTTGCCCTGTTTCGCCTGTTTGATATTCTCAAGCCCTGGCCAATTCGCATCATTGATAAAGAGGTTGGTGGTGGCCTGGGTATTATGCTTGACGATGTGTTGGCGGGCTTTATGGCCTTGGCCTGCTTGCAGTTTCTGGCCTATTTATTTGTTTGATCAGGTCTGGTCTCTGGGCCACCAATCGCTGTTAAACAGCCATTTGCGCAACTCCTCCGCCGCCAGAGGGTGTGAGATGTAATACCCCTGGGCCAGATCGCAGTCCATTTCCTTGAGTAGTTCGAGTACCTCTTTGCTGTCCACCCCTTCAGCAATCACTTGATGTCCCATGTTGTGGGCCAGATCGATGGTGGAGCGAACAATGATCTTGTCGGCGTTTTGATCCAGCATGGCGCTGACAAAAGATTTGTCGACCTTGATTTCGTTAATGGGCAGCTGCTTTAGATAGGCCAGTGACGAGTAACCAGTACCAAAGTCATCAATAGACAGCTTGATGCCCATGGCATTCAGTTGCGACAGCGTCTGGTTAGCCTGAATGGGGTCGTACATAAGAGCCCGCTCAGTGATTTCCAACTGCAAGTGTTTCGGATTAATCTGCCATTGTTCCAGTAGTTTGGCGATGTTATCGCACAGGTCAGAATCGTGCAGGCTGCGGCCGGACAGGTTGATCGACATCAGTAGCGTCAGGCCAGTGCTATTCCATAGGTGTAGTTGCTGCATGGATTCTTCCAGCACAAAGGCGGTCAGTTCACGAATGTGGCCACTGTGTTCAGCCAGCGGAATGAACTCATTTGGAGGGATCAGGCCCTTTTCCGGGTGTTGCCAGCGCACCAGGGCTTCGACGCCGATGACCCTGTTTTGGTGCAGGTCAACATTGGGCTGGTAATGAACGACCAGTTGTTTTTGTTGCAGACCACGGCGCAGCTCTCCGGCCATGGAAAGACGTTTGATGCTGTGCTCGTCCAGCTCGGGTTTATAGAAGGCAATATCTGTGTTTGAGCGCTTGGCAACATACATGGCAATGTCGGCCTGGCGCAGCAAGGTGCTTGGTTCTTCGCTGTCACCGGGGCAGATGGCCACGCCAATGCTGATGCCAATATGGATGTTCTGATCCTCAAACACAAAGGGGGCATCAATGGCGGCAACAATCTTGTTGGCGGTGAGAATGATTTGATCCTGGTCGCAGACATCGGGCAAGAGGATGGCGAACTCATCACCACCCAGACGGGCAACGGTGTCTGAATCACGCAAAACGCCGCGCAAGCGCACCGCAACCTGTTGCAGCAAGAGGTCACCATAATGGTGGCCAAGGGTGTCATTGACCTCTTTGAATCGGTCAAGATCACTGAGCAGTAGCGCCGCTGAGTGCTCCTCCCGTTTTGCTGTGCGTATTGCCTGTGCCAGCCGGTCTTGCAGCAACACCCGGTTGGGCAGAGAGGTAAGGGCGTCATGCAGAGCCTGGTGCTTGAGTTCTTTATTGGCACCGGCCAGTTGCTGGGTGCGTTTGATGACGCGACTTTCCAGGTCTGCCTGTAACGATTTTATTTTTGATTCGGCCTGTTTGCGCTCACCGATGTCGCGGCAAATGACAATGTAGATACAGTCATCACCCAGCTGGCAGACTTGATTAACGGATGCCTCTAAATGGAAGCTGTCCCCGGTTTTGCGTTTGCCCTGGGTTTCGTAAGACTCGATTTGCTCGAGGCTGTTGGCGGTGTTGGTGTTATTGAAGATGGCGGAAAAATCCTGTCCAAATAATAGCTGGATACCCTGGCCGACCACTTCACTGGCGCTGTAGTCGAAGATGCGTTCGGCAGCGAGGTTGAATGAGATGATTTTACCATTACTGTCGATAGTGATAAGACCTTCGTTGACATTGGCCATAATAGTGCTGAGGCGCGCTTCTCGTGTGGCCAGGGCCTCTCGCTGGTTAACCAGTTCGCTGCGCATTAATTCAAGATCATTGCCAAGCTGTTTGATTTCATGGATGTTGCTGTTGAATTCCAGATGACGAGCATGATTGCCCGAGGCAATCTTGCGTGCTGCCTGGCCAAGTTGAATCAACGGTCTGGTCAGTTGTGGACCAATGATGGTGGCGATGATGGCGGCCAGAAAAATGTAGCTGATGAGAATGATCAAACCATATTGGCGCGTATTGGCTATCAGATCGGCAGTGGCTGTTTCGTCATAACCAAGCTGAAGGATGTAATCTTCATCACTGATTTGCAGTGGCACGGCAATGTAATAAACGTTGTCGTCTCTGTCGCCAAACCAGGCATCAGCCTCAATCCGAGTAATCGAGCCATCCTGAATATTAAGGTGGATAAGGCTGAGGTTGCCGTTGAGAATACTGTCGATGGCTGAGGGTGGATTTTGGAAGTGTTCCAGTGTGCCAGCCAGTTGGCTGGCATTGGCCAGGCTGGTATTGATGAATTGACTTTTGAGATGCTGTTCCAGCGAGGGTAACAGCAGGATAAATACGACCGAGGCAAGCAGGCCATGGATGAGCAATTCACCCAGCACCATTCGGCTTGTAAATCTGTTAAATAGACCGCCCATATAGTGCTGTTGCCCGTGTCATTGTTGAAATGATTAGTCAGCTTGAGGGTAAGAATTGCCGTGATGGATGTTGCCCCCGATATGGCTAACTTTACCGGGATGGTGGTTTATCTACAAGGGATCCGGGTCACATAAATATATGTTTCAAATGGGTGTGATTTATGAAGTATTAATTTTGTTTTTGTGAGTAAATTTTTGAATGAATAATTGACACTAACAGGGGGGAGGACTATCTTTTTTATTAGGTACTAATATTCTGATTCTGAATCGTGTTTGAGACGCTAGGCAGGGTTTGTTGCTTAATAATTATAAAGGTGAATGTTATGAGTTTGCTGCACTGTAACAAGACTAAATCGAGTGTTATTTGGGTGATGCTGGTCACTCTATCATTGGTTTTATTTGGTTGTGGGGGCGGCGGTGGTGGTGGCGAAACCTCATTGGTGATTACAGCATCACCGGCAGGCGGAACCTATGGCAGTGCCCAAACAGTCAGCCTGTCTGGCAATGCCAATTCCACCATTTATTACTCTGTTGATGGCAGCACGCCGACGACGAGTTCTTCGGTTTATAGTGCAGTGCTTACAATTTCGCAAACGAGCACACTCAAGTTTTTTGGTGTTGATGATGATGGCAATGCAAGCGCTGTCGTCACAGAAATATATGACATTACGACAGCAGGGGTTGGTACGACAGTCAGTATTGAAAGCGGTTCAGAGCGTGATATGAGTGATAGCCTGTCGACACGTTCAGTTGGTGCAAGTGGTGGGACCGTTGTGATTAGTGATGGAGCAAGCCCGCTCAATGGTTTGGAGATTGATGTGTCTAACGGGGCTGCGAATGAAGAAATAAATTTTTCTGTTAGCCTGGCTGGTGTTGTAAGTGTTACAGGGCTTCCAGAGAGCACTGCTGTGCGAAGCGGTTTGATCAATATCACGGCGACAGGGTCAGATGAATGGAATACCTATGCCATGTTTGATAAAGCTGTACGGGTTACCCTGCCTTATGACAACTCTTCAGATGATATCGTCAGCTTTTATGTTTTAAATGAAGACGGTTCACTGGAACCTGTTGGTCTTGAAAGCCAGGATGAGACAGCTGGCACTATCACTTTTCTGACAAGAACCTTTAGCAATTCAGCGGATGATAATGTGTCTGTGAATACGAGTTCTGTAAGGGCTGCGACAAGAGCAGCGTCGGCAACGTTTTTGGGTTATATCGCCGTAGGTATTGCCAGCCAGAAATGGGCGGATTGGACCAATTTTGGGATGGATGTTAATACGGGTTTTACAGCCGCAAATAATGGCTGGTACATTCCAAACTACGGAGCCTTTTATAAAAGTTCTCGTGGCGGGAACTGCATGGGCATGGTGGGTTTTGCCAAGTACTATTACAAGAAGCAGCACAGTCCAAAATTCTATAGCAACTATCGTGATGCAGAGAATACCAGTACGTGGTTGGATGATGATATTGCTATCCAGTTAGCCAGTCGGGTTCATAATGGCATGTCAGATATTTGGAATCAGTTTGTTTCTGGTGAGTTAAATGAACAAACGCCTTCATCATTGGCCGTCGCACGCAGTCTTGTGGGGGCAATGTATGTCACGGGCCATCCCGCACTGCTCTATATTCTGCAAGCTTTAAATGTGGATGGGACGACTCAGTTCTCAGGCGCTCATGCAATCATGGTCTACAGGGCTGATATTGATGCGAGCGGTAATATTACGTTCTACGTCTATGATCCGAACCATCCCAATAGTGATAGTCGCCGTATTGTTTATACCAGCGGAACCGGGTTTGCCAGCTATCTGTCGGGTACCACAGCAGCTGCCAGCACCTACTCATACAATTATTTAAAGCATTTTGGCTATAACGTTGGCATGAGTGATGCTGCACTCGAGGCCTTGAAAAAATCGGCAGATGCAGGTTTTAGTGATGACACCGTGTTCCCAACCATTACGATTACTTCTATTACAGGAAAAGATAGCTTTGAAGATGTGATGGCTAACACCGGGGTGACTGACGAAGGGCAGGATAAATATATCACCAGCGATACTGCCGTTGTGATTAGCGGGACTGTTTTGGGTGGCCTGGCCCAAACTGCTGGCTCACTCGTTGATAATCTGAACATTCTTACTCCTGGCGGTAATTATAAGACGCCGGTTAACAATCAGGCTGGCAGCGGTGACGGTACTTTTTCCATAACTGTGCCTATTCAGCAGGGTGAAAACATGGTTGTTATGTTGGCATCGGCATCACTCAGCTACAGTCATTGGGCGGGCTTTGATATGAGTATTATAGAATCAACGGCCTCTCCAGCTGCGCTTGCTGTCACGTTGAACTGGGGGCAGGGTGCCAGCGATGTTGACCTCTATGTTAAAGAGCCCAATGGCGAGTCAGGAAAAATGGGTGACACCGTTTATTATCAGAACAGGCGTTCCAGTGGTGGTGGTTATCCGTATCTTGATTTTGATAACACCACTGGTTTTGGCCCGGAGCATTATATTGCTGATAATGGAGATGTGACTCAATATGCCGATGGTACTAATGCGACAAGCCTGTATGGCGATTATACGGTTAAAGTGCATTACTACGCCGATCACGATCTCGATACAGAAAATATCCAGCCTATCAGTTGGACGGTGAATTGGCGCTATCTCGGCTTTTGCGCTGACCCTTGTACCGATCCTGAAGCAACCGGGATATGGTTCGAGGGGACACAAGGGGGGCAATTGGGTGCTGCGAGTAGTTCCACCTGTTGTGATATCAATAATAGTGGTGCGACTTGGTCATCCAGCTTTAATATTAACTACACGGCTCCCGATCCTGATGACTATGTAATACCAGAGCCTGCGGATGTCATGCTGCCCTGAGTCGTTGGTTTGGGTGGCAGTTCGGAGCAGTTTGAATGACAAAAGGAAGAAAGCGGTCGGTTAGGGTTTTTTCAAAGCTGGGTTTTGCTTGGGCGCTGGGCATTTTGCTCAGTGCTTGCCAGCAGGGTTCTGTTGCTGAAGGTTCTGTGAACATGCTAAAAATGATTGAACAGGGCGCACGGCCGCTGGCGGATTTCGCGCTTGAATACAGAGAACAAATGCCTTTGGAAAAAAGTATTCGCGTATCTATGACGGGTGATGGCAGGGTTGTTGTATCTGTTTCAAGTTTGAAACAGGGGTGCGAGCAGCACTGGGATAGCAATTGTTGGCAAACGAATAT
>JAJRUN010000031.1 GCA_024277755.1 Gammaproteobacteria bacterium
CAATCACGAGTAAAAATGGCTAATATTCTCCTGCTTTTCGTTAGAAAACTTGTCAATAGCTCGCTATTAACTGCATTTTCTGCCTCAATCAGAAAAATATTAGCTCATTTTCCTTTCGCGCCTGTATCGTGCAAAGGTCTCTTGAACTGAGTCATCACCGCCAGATCATCAAGTCTGTTTGCCTCGGAACGAGTCAACGCTTCTTTATCCACACGTTTAAGTTTTTTTATCGCCGCTTCTCGCTGACTGGCAGAAGAACGATCATGACCATCCTCCAGATATACCAACTGCTGCGGGTTGCGGCCACGAAAATATTTCGCCCCTTGCTGCGAGGCATGCTGCTGCATACGCCTTTCAATATTATTGGTAATACCCGTGTAGAGCGTGTTATCGCTACAAAGAATAATATAGACCAGCCAGTCGCTTTGTTTGTTTATCATCAACACCAACTGGCCTGGTGCTGAGGCTGATTCAATATTTCTTGAACATTGGCCGCAATCACCTTGTAACCGACATTACCATACAGCTTTTGACGGCCCTCATTCAAGAGATAGCTGGGGCTGCCTGCCACACCATACTCCTGACACAAGTCCGTATCACGACACAACGCCGCCATGGCAGAACCATCATGTAGAAGCTCAACAATTCTGTCACAAGGCAACTCCATTTCTTCCGCCAGGGCTAACTGACACTCAAGCCGGGAAATATTTTTATTGTCACGAAAAAATAATTGTCGCAAACGCCACGCAGTTTCTTCAAACAGGCTGCGTCCTTCGCAAAAAGACTGACCATCACAACTTATCTCGCCAGCCTGTTCAAGCAACTGCACCGCCTTTAAAAACAGATGGGCATTGGCCGATGATTTCGGTATCTCACCACACCAGACATCGGCGCTGATTTCCACATGTGGGAACTGCTGACACACCTCCAGCACATGCTTGCCAAAACCGGCGTAACTCCCCTTGTCTTGCCAGCCCTCACCAATTCTTTTTTCAACCACAGCAAAGATCGGCACAAAGTGATAGTTGATATGGACCTGCTGACCAAACTCATGCTTTAACTCATCAAGACGGATCTGTGCGGCATAGGCCCAGACACACAACAGGTCAGAAAAATGGTCAATCACAACCGGCTTGTCATTCATTGCAAACTCCTTTGATAAAATTCACGCCAGCCCAACTCATCAATTATATTTTCAAACACCGCATCAAGCGAAGCATGCAGTTCAACCGTCACCCCAGAATGTGGGTGCTGAAAACGCATCGCCATTGCCGTCAGCAATAAGCGCTGACAATCAAACTGCTGCCGAAAAAACTGATTATGCCTGCCATCGCCATGCGTGGTGTCACCAACAATGGGATGAAAGATGTGTTTCATGTGACGGCGCAACTGATGCTTGCGCCCGGTTCTGGGCATCAACTGCAGTAAAGAATAACGCGCGGTGTCATAGCGGCCAACAGGAAAGGGCAGCTCAGCAGTTGCCAGGCGCTTATATTCTGTCACCGCAGGCTGAGCCTGTTTGTCCTGACCGAGCTGCGCATCGGCTATTTTATCCAGCTCGACTTTAAGTGGATAATCGATCGTCTCATGCTCAGCACTATAACCACGCACCACCGCCAAATACTGTTTATGCATCTTATCGGTCATAAATTGCTGCCCCAGCAAACTTGCGGTCTCGCTATCCAGAGCAAACAACAACACCCCCGAGGTGGGCTTGTCGAGCCGGTGAACAGGGTAAACCCGCTGGCCAATCTGGTTGCGCACCAGTTGCAGGGCAAAGCGGGTTTCATGTTTATCAATCATAGAGCGATGCACCAGTAGGCCGGAGGGTTTATTCACCGCCACCAGATGATCGTCTTGATAAATAATCTCCAGTTGTTCAGAAAACATGCTTGTTACTCAAATTCAATCTTCACCCAAGCGCTGTTTTAATTCGTCCAGTTCCTGTCGTAACTGGGCCACCGTTTGTTCCAGCTGTTCAATTCGGTCACGATCAGGTCCCACCTGGCCAGCGGCTATCTGCGGCTGTATTTCAGCGCTCGTATCCACATCACCACAAAACAGCTGGGCATAACGCGAATCACGCCGCCCTGGCTGACGCGGCAGCTGCACCACAAACGGGCCATCGTCATGCTCAGCCAGTTCATGCAAAACCCCCTCAACCTCACCAACATCGGTAAACTTGCACAGCCGGGCAGTGCGCGTACGCAGCTCCCCCGGCGTCTGCGGCCCACGCAATAACAACTCACACACCAGCCCCATTTGCCGGGCATCAAAGTGGGTACCACCAAATTCACTGCTAAAGAAACGATGCTGATACTTCACCACCCGACTGCCATAACTACTGGACTCACTCACCAGGTGCTTCTTCATCAGGCTGTCCAACGTCTGCTGCACCTCGATCTCGCTTGGTGCCATCACCGGCTCACGGTTGTTCTTTTGTTTGCAGGCGTTGGTCAGTGCATTGAGCGACAAAGGATAGTGTTCAGGGGTTGAAACCTGCTTTTCAATCAGGCAGCCAATCACCCGCGCTTCCAGTGTTGTCAACAAGACATCCATATCATTCACCCTCTACAATTGTTGTCGTTACAGGTGGATAGGATACCGCCAAACAGGCGACAATAAGTTCTGTCTAACGAGATTTATTGAACAAAATAAACTAATATACGCCCCCTCTTCAGGCAGGCAGAGGATATTAAACGTGAATGACTTCACCCCCGGACAACGCTGGATTAGCGAAGCTGAACTACAGATGGGGCTGGGCACCGTCCTGGCCTGCGATGCACGTTCGATCACCATTCTCTTTCTCGCCACCGGCGAAACCCGCATCTATTCCCGCGCCACCGCACCACTGAGCCGGGTCAAGTTCAGCGAGGGCGATAGCA
This sequence comes from Gammaproteobacteria bacterium, assembly GCA_024277755.1. Taxonomy (GTDB): domain Bacteria; phylum Pseudomonadota; class Gammaproteobacteria; order Tenderiales; family Tenderiaceae; genus Tenderia. The sequence goes on from JAJRUN010000031.1 coordinate 2,886, forward strand.
TCCGCGCCCACGAAGGCTGGAATCTGACGGTTGAATCTGTCGTCGAAAATGACGGCCTGCTCACCTACCTCGGCCAGCGTGATGACGGCAGCGCCGCTGAACTGCCCGAAGGCGAGCTGGACAACATGATTCAACTAAACCGCCCCACCGAGCGCCTGTTCAGTGGCCAGATAGACAAACGCAAATGGTTTGAACTGCGCCGGCAAACTCTGAAACATCATGAACAGATTTGTCGCTCAGACCTGCGCGGCCTGACTGGTGCCCGCACCAGTCTTATTCCACACCAGCTTTATATCGCCCATGAGGTTGCCAATCGCTACGCCCCGCGAGTGCTGCTGGCTGACGAAGTAGGTCTGGGCAAGACCATTGAGGCTGGCTTGATTCTGCACCAACAACTGCTGTCTGGCCTGGCCAAACGTGTCCTGATTGTGGTGCCCGACAGCCTGGTGCACCAGTGGCTGGTAGAGATGCTGCGCCGCTTCAATCTGCATTTCAGCATTTTTGACGAAGACCGCTGCCAGGCAGTAGAGGAAAGCAGCGGCCAGGAAAACCCCTTCCACAGCGCCCAACTGGCGCTGTGCAGCCTGGACTTCATCTGCTCCGAGCCAAAGCGTTTTCAACAAATAACCGAAGGCGACTGGGATATGCTGGTGGTTGACGAGGCTCATCACCTGGAATGGGCACCACACGCCGCCAGCCACCAGTATCAACTAATTCAGTTGCTGGCCATGGAAATCAAAGGCGTGCTACTGCTGACCGCCACCCCGGAACAACTGGGCAAGGCCAGTCACTTCGCCCGCCTGCACCTGCTCGACCCGGATCGATTTCCCGAGTTCGATGACTTCATTAAAGAAGAGCAGGGCTACCAGCCCGTCGCCGAGGCGGTTGAGCAGTTGTTGTCTGACCAGCCACTTGAGCCACAGGCCTGTCAAACCCTGCTCGACACCCTCGACGAGGGCGACAACAAGGACTTGTTGACCAACCTCAACCATGAATCCCGCACCGAACTAATGGAACACCTGCTCGACCGCCACGGCACCGGCCGGGTACTGTTTCGCAACACCCGCGCCGCGGTGAAGGGCTTTCCCCAACGTCAGCTGCATGGTTATCCGTTGCCATTGCCGCTGGAATACAGTCAGGCACTGGAGATCAGCAACGACAACGGTATCTCTGCACCGCAACTGCTGCTGTGCCCGGAGCTGCTATATCAGGCCAGCGACATCGATGGCCAAACCGATTGGACCCTGCTAGATCCTCGCGTTGTCTGGCTGGCCAAGCAGTTGAAACAGCTGCGCCCGGCCAAGGTGCTGGTGATTGCCGCCAGTGCCGACACCGCCATTGAACTGGCCACCGCGCTGCGCATCAAGGAAGGCATCCATGCCGCCGTCTTCCACGAAGATATGAACATCGTCGAACGCGACCGTGCCGCGGCCTTTTTCGCCGACGAAGAAGATGGCAGCCAGGTACTGATCTGTTCCGAAATCGGCAGTGAAGGCCGCAACTTCCAGTTCGCCCACCACATGGTGATGTTCGATCTGCCACTCAATCCCGACCTGCTGGAACAGCGCATCGGCCGCCTCGACCGCATTGGCCAAACCGACACCATCCAGATCCACGTCCCTTATCTGCAAGACAGCGCCCAAGAGGTGATGTTTCAGTGGTATCAGCAGGGGCTGTCAGCCTTTGAACAGACCTGCCCGGCGGGTCACAACATTTTCAGCCAGGTCAAAGAACCGCTGATCGAAGCGTTGCAGCAGCTCAGCAGCAATGCCGAGACAGAGCTGAACGAGCTGATCGACACCACACAAACACTGCTGACTGAAATAAACGAAGCCATGCACAAAGGCCGTGATCGCCTGCTGGAATATAATTCCTGCCGCCCTCACGTCGCCCAGGCCCTGCACGACAAGGCTGCCAGTCAAGACCAACCAGCGGCATTGCTTGAATACCTGGAACAGGTCTTTGACTGCTACGGCATCGACATAGAAGAGCACAGCCAACACAGCTCTCTGGTTCGCCCTGGCGCAAAGATGCAATCCAGCTTTCCCGGCCTGCTCGACGAAGGCATGATTATCACCTGCGACCGCGAAACGGCCTTATCCAATGAAGACATGCACTACATCACATGGGATCACCCCATGACCGATGGCGCAATCGACATGATACTCAGCAGCGAGCTTGGCAACACCGCCATGGTGTCGGCCAGGCTGAAGGGCATTAAACCCGGCAGCCTGCTGCTGGAATGTCTGTATGTATTAGAAAGCAGCGGCCACAGCCAATTGCAATCCAGCCGCCACCTGCCACCCACCACTATTCGCACCCTGGTGAATGCCAGCGGCCTGGATCTTAGCGCCAATATTGACAGCTTGACGATTCAACAGGCGGCACAAAAAGTCGATAGAAACACCACCAGTCAGGTGATGCGTGCCTATGGCGAACAGCTGCGCGGCATGGTCAAACTGGCCGAGACCGCTGCCAACGAACAAGCACCCAAACTGCTGGCCCACGCAAACCGTCATGGCAAACAAACGCTGGAACGCGAGATCAATCGCCTCAAGGCGTTGCAGCAACACAATCCGAATGTCCGTGATGAAGAAATTACGTTCTTTGAACAACAGCTTACCGCTCTCACCGAGGCACTGACCCACAGCAGCCCCAGACTCGATGCGGTTCGGGTTATCATTACGACCTAAATGTCATTTTTGCCCGCACCGGGTTATGCACTAACTAGCAAATAAATAGGAGTTTTACATGCGCCTGATCCTGCTCGCCGTTATTGCCACCACCATCATGCTGCTGAGCGGCTGCTCTGAAGAACAGCAAAACAAACTGTCACGCCTCGGCGTCACTTGGCTGGAAGGTGATTACAAAGTGACCTTCGTCGAAGGCAGCCACGTCAAAATATGGAACATCAACAACAGCAAGGTCACCAGCGATCCGCAAAAGGGCTATTACTATTTCTGGGCCCGCGATGAAAATGGTAAAAAGTTTTATGTCCAGACACCAATTATTCGCACCTATATTGAAGAGAAAAAATAGACCAAAACTCAGAGAATATATGGATTAATACCCCAACATAACAAAAATCGAAATATATCCCTATGATTTTACTCAGGAACTATAGAATATAATCATTTCATTATGTATTGACTTAAACCTCTGTCACGGTTAATGTAGCATTCTGCATGAATGTTTAAAGCGCAGGAAAACGCACAAACCCAACCACTGAGGGATAACGATGATTAAAAACAAATACACTTATCTTGCTGCAGCCCTGCTGTTGGGTCTGAGCACGCAAAGCATAGCGTCGGAGTGGGGCTTTGCACCATTACCATACAAAGTACCAGAACCCGCAGACAACCCAAGCACAGCAGCCAAAGTAATTTTGGGCAAACAGCTGTTTTTCGATCCACGTCTATCCAAAGATGACACTTTATCTTGTAACTTTTGCCATGATGTTTCCGGCAACGGTACTGACAGCCGCTCAACCTCTATCGGCGTTGACGGGCAGCTCGGTGGCCGCTCGGCACCCACCGTTTGGAATGCCGCTTTTCTTAGCTCACAATTCTGGGACGGACGCGCGCCTTCACTGGAAGAGCAGGCCAAAGGGCCTATTCTGAACCCTATTGAAATGGGCATTACCCACGAAGCCTCAGCGGTAGATCGTATCGCTTCGATCCCCGGGTATGTAGAACAATTTAGCGCAATCTTTGGCGGTGAAACCCCGGTCACCTATGACAATATCGCCAAAGCCATCGCCACCTACGAACGCACACTCATCACGCCTAACGCCCTGTTTGATCAGTATCTTCGTGGTGACAAAACCGCTCTGAACAAAAAAGCCCTGGCAGGAATGAAAGAGTTTGAAAATCTCGGCTGTATCCGTTGTCATAACGGTCCTAATTTTGCCGGCCCTGTTTTACCTAACGGTGATGTGTTTTATCAATATTTCCCTGCAAACCGCAGCGAGTACGACAAACTGCTGGGCTTACAGGAAGATGAAGGCCATCGCAATCAGGGCAATGACAAAACCCCTAGCCTGTGGCGCGTACCGTCACTGCGTAATATCGCTCTGACAGCCCCTTATTTTCACAATGGCTCTGTTCCGACGCTGAACAAAGCCGTCAGGGTAATGGCCAAGGTACAGCTTAATCGCGACATTACTGACGAACAGGCCGATCAACTGGTGGCATTTCTGGAAACCTTGACCGGTGAATTCACGGTTCAAAGACCACCAAAGCTTCCACCAGGATAAGGGCAACACGTCCCCAAACAAAAAAGGGTGCCTGAGTGGCACCCTTTTTTATCCTGTTAAAACAATGTCAAAACACTAGCCTTTTTCCAAATCCGCCACTGTCATTCCCTTCAACATCTGACGACAGTCTGCGTTTGATGCCAGAAAAACCCTGACAAGCAACAGCGCCAGCGGCTTAATATAAATCAAACCAAATATAAACAGCACGCTGGTGACGACCTGAAACCAGAGCATGAAGGTGGCATCACGGTCGATCAGCATACCGAAGGTAAAGAAATAACTGCTGAGCGCAATACCCATGGCAATGCCCGCAGTGATGACGATGCGCTCGTGGATTTTTTTGATCTTTTGCAGGGTCTGGCTATCGTTTTCGTTTGTCATTGTATGCGCAGTTCGTTAGTTGATTGAGATCATTCTAGCAGATGCTGACAGGGGGCTAGCCCGCAAAGTCACATTCACTGCTAGTCAGGACTGATTTAATGGCGGCTACCACTGCGCTCAATTCATCATCCAGATAAGCCTTCTTTGGCAG
>JAJRUN010000032.1 GCA_024277755.1 Gammaproteobacteria bacterium
ATCGCGTCGGCTCTCAAGTGACTGACGGGGCTAGTAGCGACTGCCCACTTTCTGCGAAAGATGGTCACGTCTCTCTGGCCCCTACCGAGGGCTTGTGCTACCCCGCTCGCTATTCGCATAGCTCTCCATGTAGCACGGCGAAAGAAGCCTAACTTCAAACACCTACAAACCCGCTGCCACATAATCAAATACCTGCCAATGACTTGGCATTGCGGGCATTTTTAAGGTATACCTGTCTCATTCATCCCAAGGGGGTCAAACACCAATGACACAAATCACTCTCAGCGACATGCAGAAAGCCCTGCAAAACTCACCCATCGGCATTATCTTGATGGATGAAAAAGGCAATATTCAGTGGCATAACAACAGCCTGGAACAATTGCTTGACGTAACCACAGAACAGCTCAGCGGCAAATCCATCGCGGACCTGCCCAAGGAACTGAGCAGCGTCCTGACCTCGCCACCAGAAACCATTCTGCTGCAAAATGGCGACAGTCAACGCTGGCTGCATTGCCACAGTCAAATTCGCGACGACGGTAAACGCACCCAGTTTTATATCGACATCACCACTGAACAGCGCCTGCGTCTGGAACGTGATCGCCTGGAAGAAGACCTGCAACAACTCACCACCCGTGACCCGGTGACCGGTCTGCCCAACCGCCGCGCCCTGTTACAAGGCCTGGAGCCACTGATCTCTCGTAGCCGTCGTTATGGCAACCCGCTATCACTCATCAGTTTGCATATCGAACTGGTCGGCCTTGAGCCTCAGGACGAAGTTAAATATCAGGAAGAAGCATGGATGAAGGTCGGGCAGCTACTGAAAGAACAAATGCGCTGGGCGGACATCATTGGGCGCTACGATGGCCCGGAATTTTTGCTCATTCTGCCGGAAACACCTGCCGATGCCACCAAAACACTGGCCGAAAAACTTTGTGAAATGGTTGACCAGCTTGAGCTAACCTCAGATGACAATCAGGCGATTCAAATCAAGCCTTATTGTGGCCTCACCAGCTGGAAAAAAGGCGACGACGCCAACCTGATGTTACAACACATCAGCAACAGCATTAATGACGCCAAGGCTGCTGGCACAGCCATCGCCAAGACCAACTAATCCAAATTAAATCAGCCGCTTGCGCGCTCGCGCAACGGCTTCTTTGACCTGCACCGGGGCCGTGCCACCAATGTGGTCACGTGCCGCCACAGAGCCCTGCAAGGTCAACACCTCAAACACATCGTCACCGATGGCATCTGAAAACTGCTGCAGCTCTGCCAAGCTCATCTCGGCCAGGTCGCGTTTTGTATCCACCCCCAAACGTACCGCCTTGCCCACCACCTCATGGGCATCACGAAACGGCACACCCTTGCGCACCAGATAATCAGCCAGATCAGTGGCGGTAGAAAAACCCTGTGCTGCGGCACGCTCCATGTTGTCACGCTTGATCGTTAACGCCGCCATCATATCGGCATAGACCTTAAGCGAACCGCGCAGGGTATCGATCACATCAAACAACGGTTCTTTGTCTTCCTGATTATCCTTGTTGTAGGCCAGTGGCTGAGCCTTCATCAAGGTCAGTAACGAGATCAGATGGCCATTGACGCGCCCCGTCTTGCCACGTACCAGCTCAGGCACATCAGGGTTTTTCTTTTGCGGCATAATCGAAGAACCAGTGCAAAAGCTGTCTGGGATATCAACAAAATCGAATTGAGCCGATGCCCAAATAATCAACTCTTCGGAAAAACGCGACATGTGGGTCATTACCAACGAGGCCGCAGCACAAAATTCAATGGCAAAATCACGGTCACTAACCGCATCGAGGGAATTCTCCGTGATGCCATCAAACCCCAACAGCTTGGCGGTGTATTCCCTGTCAATCGGATAAGACGTACCAGCCAGAGCCGCCGAACCCAACGGCATGATATTAACTCGCTGACGGCAATCTGCCAGACGCTGACCATCGCGCACCAGCATTTCAAACCAGGCCAGCATGTGATGACCAAAAGTCACCGGCTGGGCCACCTGAAGATGGGTAAACCCGGGCATGATGGCATCAAACTCGCGTTCAGCCAGATCAATCAGAGCTATCTGCAAACGTGTCAATTCAGCCTGAATGGCATCAATCTCGTCACGCAGATAGAGGCGGATATCCGTGGCCACCTGGTCGTTACGCGAACGGCCGGTATGCAGTTTTTTACCTGCATCGCCAATCAGGGCCGTCAAGCGCGCCTCAATATTCATGTGCACATCCTCCAGCGCCACCGACCATTGCAATTGCCCCGATTCAATCTCGGCCTGCACCTGATCCAGCCCCTGCAAAATCTGCTGACACTCGGCCTCGGTCAGCACACCGATATGGCTCAACATCTGTGCATGCGCCCTGGAACCGGCAATATCGTGACGATAGAGACGCTGATCAAAACCGATTGAGGCGGTAAAGGCCTCAACAAAGGCATCCGTTGGCTCAGTAAAACGCCCAGCCCAGGGCTTGCTGTTTTGATCTGTCACGGTGATTCCTTGGAAATACTGAAAATTAGGCAAGTATATCACCCCACCTCAACACGCTGAATCCCCAAAACAAATAAGACAAACAGCTATAGCGTCCGATACCATTAAATCAAGACAAGTGAATACAGACACATATGCGTCAAACAGACACCGACAGTTCAGCCGCCAAAAACAGGACTTTCCTGCCTGACTTTTGTCACATCAGGATCGTCTTTTCGGTGATTATCATTGCCGAGCTACTGGCCTTCGTCCTCACCCTAGCCACCCCCAGCGCCCGTGGCGGTGACTGGGACTACCTCAGCCTGATTTCGATTTACATCCTCTGGGTGGCGCTGTGTTCCATTGCTCTGCTGTGTTCATTAAGGAGTGTGCTGGCAAGACTCAGCAACAACCTCGCTGCCGTAGCTGCCTTTTGTTTACTATTGCTGACCACCGCCGCGTTTAGCGAAGCGGCCTATCAGATCAGCATCCGCTTTGGTGCCGGCGCGCTGCAAATCAACATGAGCCACCTGGAATTTTTCAGTCGCAACCTGGGCATTTGCGCTATCGCCAGCCTGCTGACACTGCGCTATTTTTATCTGCAACATCAGCTCAAACTCAATATTGAAGCCGAAAACCAGTTTCGCATGCAGGCTCTGCAAGCCCGCATTCGACCCCACTTTCTATTCAATGCGCTGAACACCATTGCCAGCCTGATCCGACGCCAGCCACAACGGGCCGAAGAAGCGGTGGAGGATCTGTCCGACCTGTTCCGTCACACCCTTAACAATGCCGAAGCCCAGTTGCCACTGAGCACCGAAATAGAAATCGCACGGCGTTATCTGGACATGGAACAATTGCGCCTCGGCGAACGGCTGGCCGTTGAATGGAATATTGATGCCATCCCGCGGGATGCTTCGCTGCCCTCACTAACCCTGCAGCCATTGCTGGAAAACGCCATCTGTCACGGCGTCGAAATGATCAGTCAAGGCGGCACCATCGCCATTCAAGGTCAGCGCAAGGGCAACAGCCTGACCATCACCATCACCAACCCGCTACCAAGCATTGATGAAAACCCGCCACGCAAACGCCAAGGCATGCACATCGCCCTCGACAATGTTCGCCAGCGCATGCAGGCACATTTTCAGGAAGACGGTAAATTTTTCAATCAGCAACAAAACAACAGCTATCAAGTTGAGCTGCGCTTTCCTTACCAACCGTATCAAAACAATGAAAATTCTAATCGTAGACGATGAACCTCTAGCCCGCAGCCGCCTGCAAGATCTGCTTGGC
>JAJRUN010000033.1 GCA_024277755.1 Gammaproteobacteria bacterium
ACTGCAAAATGTGCGCGCAGAAAGCCGTGAATCAATCAAAAAAGTACAAGTCGTTGAGGAACGTGTTGCTGTCGTCAACCGCGTCCCGAAACAAAAAGGCGCGATGATCTTTTTCCGTGGCGGTTTCGGACGCATGAATTCAGGTCGTGGCGACCAGGTGTTTACTGACTTGTTTGAAGGCGGACAAGGCGTACTTGGCAACGTCGATGATAATGATGCAAGAGGCGGCTACTATATTGGAGCTGGCATTGAACATGCGCTGACAAAAGATTTGTGGGGCATGTCTGATGCTGTTGCCGTATTTGGCGAAATCATGTTCGAATGGAAGCGTTTCGACAGCCAGAAAAGTGTTGCTGTTGTCCCTGCTGCAGCGGCTAATTTAGGTGGTGGCCTGAATGTTAACCCAACCGGGAAACATATCGCCAACCGCATTACCTTAAGCCAATTCACGCTGACTGCTGCACCAAAACTCAAATTTAACCCGAATGGTAATTTCCATCCGTGGTTAATCCCTGCCGGTTTTGCCTTTCATGTGATCAGCCCTCCATCTGATTCAGGTACAGTACTCACCGCAGGAGTCATGTTCGGCGCTGGTGCTGAGTATGAAATCGGCGATCTGACGGTTGGTATCGATGCCCGTTACCACATCACTGGCGATCAACTTGACGGCGTTGATGCAGACGGCCTGACCGCTGGTGGCTATGTAGGATTCACCTTCTAAGTCAGTTCAACTGTTAGCTAAATAGCAAGGCCTTTTGGTGTTTACACCAAAAGGCTTTTTTATTGTCTTCTGTTCGTAACAACTCAGCGTAATTCTGCAACTGCATGAATTCCCATGGAAACCATGTAGGCATGTAGGGTGGAATAGCGCAGCGTTTTCCACCAACCCCACCCCCGCTCGTTTTCATAACCCCGCCCATTTTCACCAAACAAATCCTAAAAACCGTGCTTATCCGGTTAGCACCCATACCGGCTGGATGTTGCGGGCCGTGATTTCCTGACAGACTACTGGGAGTGAACCCGGGTGACGACCGGATAAGCACGCTAACTGCAATCAATTACCCTGAAACCCGGGCTTTAAGATAGAGGAAAGCGCTTTTTGATGCTGAAAATATGTGTTGCGTCTCAGATATGTGCTGTTTGTGGTGGAAAACGCTGCGCTATTCCACCCTACGCTATACCAGGATCATCGGCATTGATGGTCGCAGCAAGCCAGGCTGCACCGCGTACACCACTGGAATCCCCATGTTTTGGGGCGACCAGGCGAGTCTTCACCGCATCAGAAAACACATATTGCAACCAACGTTGCGGCACTGCTGTATATAAATAATCACAATTAGACAAACCGCCACCCAAAACAATAACATCCGGGTCAACAATATTAATCACCTGCGCCAATCCGCGTGCCAACCTGTTAACATAGCGATTCAAACGATCCACAGCGAGCTTATCACCCTTTTCCGCCAGTTTAATCACTGCTTGCGCACTCAGCTTGATACCTCCGCCCGGTTTGCAACTGACACTCATTTCCCGCAAGTAATCGTTTACCAGTCCAGGCCCTGATAACCAAGTCTCAACGCAACCGGATCGTCCACAGTAACACTCAGGCCCTGGCAGCTCATGGTATTCAGGCCAAGGTAATGGATTGTGCCCCCATTCACCTGCAATGCCGTTTGCGCCATTGATGATTGAACGATTGACAACCAGACCTGCACCAACCCCGGTTCCAAGAATGACGCCAAACACCACGCTCGCGCCTTGCCCTCCTCCATCGGTCGCTTCTGAAAGCGCAAAACAATTCGCGTCATTGGCCAGTTTAACCGGGCGCTGCAATCTGTTTTCAAGATCAGTTCTTAATGGCTGATGATTCAACCAAACTGAATTACAGTTTTTCATACTGCCGGTCAATTGAGACACGACTCCAGGCGTACCAATGCCGACATGACCTTGAGCACCAAGCGTGTGTTCAGCCTGCTCGACAAGCGAGACGATCGCCGTCAAGGTTGCCTGATAGTCTCCTCGTGGCGTTGCTATACGCTTTCGAAAGCGTTCGTTTGAATGCTCATCAAGCGCCAACAACTCAATTTTAGTGCCACCAAGATCAATTCCAAAACAAATCTGTTTATTCATAACTTGCGCGTTACAAGATGTGGTCAGTAAAACTGAGGTCAGTCAAAACAAGTGATTGTGAGAATGCATCCATGAGAGTATTGTCTTTCTCGTCTGGTTCCCATGCTTCAGCGTGGGAATTAACCAGTGCATTAACTGGAAGCTTCCAGATTTCAAAGGTTACATTGAATTAAGCTATGGTTAAGCAATATTCGGCTAAAATCAAGCCAGGTTTAAGGATGTGCATAAGCATGCAACGTTACTCTGAGGAAGTGTCGTAGCGACTGTCAATGACTAATGTCAATTGAATTTTACTAACGGCATCAATTATACTAGGGCGACCGTCAAATTTATCAGACATGACAGCGGGGATAACCGCTTCATGGCAATTGACCGAATCATCAAGATTCGAAATACAAGCTATTCAACAGGAGAATATGATGGCTAACGTTAACAAGTTCAAAAAAATCATCGCAGGTACGGCTTTGGTGGCTGGTCTCGGCATCAGCTCTGGGCAAGCGCTGGCCGCTGACGCACTCTGCCAGATTGAAGGCGACCGGGTCGACATGAAAACCTGGGTTGGCATGAAAATCTATGATCGTGCCTTTGGTCGTGGTTGCGGCACATGCCATGACGTTTCACCTAATCCAAACCTGCTTGAAGTCGTCAAGAAATTAAGCCAGGATGAATTTGGCAATGTTCTGAAAAACGGCAAAAATGCCATGCCAAAAGCAATTGATGCAATTTTGGCAGTTGGTCCAGCTAAAAAAGCCGGGTACGGAGAAGCAGAAGCGATTGAGGCAGTTTACAACTACCTCAAATGCCGCGCTGATGGAACAATTCCGGCAACCAAGCTGAAAAAAATGAAATAAATGAATCGCGGCAATGCCCCGGGTTCTTCACCCGCGAGCTAAATGCCATACTTCGACCATCCAGGAAAAAAAGCCCGGGCCTTCATTCAGAAAGTCCGGGCTTTTCTCTTTTTTGTAGTGAGGGACGCTATGCCGGATGGCGCTAAAGCTTAGCTTATCCTGCCTACTCTGCCGTGGTTGGATCAATCACTGTCTTGACTTCTGAAATGACGTTGGCCGGAAAACCACCTTGACTCGCATGTTGCTCAA
>JAJRUN010000034.1 GCA_024277755.1 Gammaproteobacteria bacterium
TGTTCCATATTTACAACGACCTGGCCTCAGGGCTGACCGAAACCGAACTGAAGCACGGCAAGAAAAAGAGCGCCACGGTGCGTGAAGAATACTGGATTCGTGTGCAGGGTGCGGATGAATCAACCCACATTAGCGTGCGCAACAAAGACGGCAGCGTGGACAGATCACAGGTCGCACGGCATTTGCTGACCCTGTTGCTGGCACAGTTGAAATAAACGTTTATGCGTTTTGCGTCACTGGGTAGCGGCAGTCGCGGCAACGCTACCCTCATTGAACAGGGTAAAACGAGCCTGTTGGTGGACTGTGGTTTCTCGATGAAGGAAACCGAAGCAAGGCTGGCAAAACTGGGCAGCTCTGCGCAGAAAATCAGTGCCGTTTTGGTGACACACGAGCACGGTGATCACATCAACGGAGTGGGCGCGCTGGCACGAAAATATGATATTCCCGTGTGGGCCACGGGCGGGACTTTTGCCGCAGACCGGCTGGGTGAACGCATTGAAAAAAAGCGTATTTGCAGTCACACCTCGTTTGCCATTGGTGATATCGAAGTGCAGCCGTTTCCCGTACCGCATGATGCGCGCGAACCCTGTCAGTTTGTGTTTGGTAACGGCGATAAACGACTGGGCTTGCTCACCGATGTGGGCAGTCGCACGCCGCATCTGGAAGAGCAGTTGTCGGCCTGTAATGCGCTGATACTGGAATGCAACCACGATGTGGATTTGCTGGCCAATGGAGAATATCCGCTCTCGCTCAAACGCCGGGTGGGAGGAGATCTGGGGCACTTGAGTAACCCGCAGGCCGCCGGTATTTTGGGACGCATTGATACCTCAAAACTGACACAGCTGGTGGCTGCGCATTTGAGTGAAAAGCACAATACGCCCGCACTGGCGCAAGCGGCACTGGCGGAAGTCATGGGTTGTTCCCATGGCTGGGTGAGTATTGCCAATCAACAAGCCGGTTTTGACTGGCGGGATGTTTAACGGATTAGTTTGGTAGGTTGGGGTAAGGCACGAACCCCAACAATCCAGTGTTATTTTAACTATTACTGTTGGGGTTCGTGCCTTACCCCAACCCACTGATTGATAGAGAAGAAACTATGAAAAAACTCGACGAACTTTATGCAGGCAAAGCCAAATCCGTTTATCACACCGATGACCCGGATAAACTGATTCTGCACTACCGCAATGACACCTCCGCCTTCGACGGTGAAAAAATCGAACAGCTGGATCGCAAGGGCGAGGTGAACAACAAGTTCAGTGCCTTTATCATGCAGAAGCTGGAAGAGGCCGGTGTGCCCACCCATCACGAAGGCCTGCTGTCGGCGGAAGAAGCTGTGGTGAAAAAGCTCGACATGTTCCCTATCGAATGCGTGATACGTAACATCGCCACAGGCAGCATCACCAAACGACTGGGTGTGGAAGATGGCCTTAGCCTGAATCCGCCGACCTTCGAATTTTTCCTCAAAAACGATGAACTGCACGACCCGATGATCAACGAATTCCACATTCGTTCTTTTGGCTGGGCGGACGATGAAGCCGTGGAAAAAATGAAAGAGCTTACCTTCAAAGTGAATGATGTGTTGACTAAATTATTTGCCGATGCGGGCCTGCTGCTGGTGGATTACAAGCTGGAATTCGGCCGTTACACCGATGGCATCATTTATCTCGGCGACGAATTCACCCCCGACGGCTGCCGTTTGTGGGATGCCGAAACTCGCAAAAAACTCGACAAGGACCGCTTCCGCCAGGGGTTGGGCGGCGTGGTTGAGGCCTACGAAGAAGTGGCGCATCGCCTCGGTGTTGACTTGGCTTAGATTTTTTAAGCCGGTTTAGGCTTTCTCCACCCTCAATCTCACCTCGCAGCTTCCTTGCCCCACTGAACGCCTGTATTTACAAGGCTTTCAGCGGGGCAATTTTTATTTCCCCCTCAAGTTTATTTTTCCCTCTGCCGATGTAAACGGTAGTCGAGGCCTTCGCCCAACGGGGTATGCGAATGGCCATAATCCTCGGGGAAAAATATGCAGTTTTTCAAACACTTATCCATCTAATTCAAAATCGTAGCGGGCTTTGGCCTGATGCAGCTGATTATTGTGGTGATTTCTGCGAGCGCCTTGGTCAGCCTGTCTGCGGTACAGACGGATGTGGTGACCATTGCCGATGATATTCAGCCCGCAGTGCTCAGTGCCAGTGAGCTGGAGTTTCGTCTGGAGAAGGCCAATAGTTCGCTGGCCTTTTATCTGCTGAGTCAGGAAGAAAGCCACAAGCAGGCCTATTTGGATAACCTGCAACAGGTTGATGAGATTCTAGACGAGATGCGATCCATATCGCTGGTGCAGTCCGATGCTGCTATTGGTGAAACGGTGGAGTCCATTGCTGTCGACGTGGCGAGTTTCAAGGCTTATCAGGAGCGCATGTTGCAACTGGCCATCAGTACTGCCGATAACATCCCGGCCACCGCGTTTGCGGCGCAGGAGATTAACCCCCTTAGTCAGCAGGTTTTACAGTTGTTGAGCAGCATGATTCTTGCTGAGACAGAAGAAGATGCCAGTGAAGAACGCCGAGCCTTACTGATCGACATCGAGGCGGCGCGATATAACTGGACCAGCGTAATGAGCGGCCTGCGGGCCTTTTTGGCTTTTCGTCAGCAGTCGGTACTGGCCGAGGTCAATCTTTATCTGGGGGGCGTGGATGCTGCCCTGGAGCGAGTGAGCAAGCAGGAAGATTTGCTGAGTCTCGACCAGCTCGATGCGCTGGAGCAAATCATCCCGCTGAAAGACAGTTTTGCGGGTTTGTTCGGGCGCCTGGTCTCTATTCACGGCGGTGATGCCTGGCGTACCGATGCGTACTTGATTCGCACTGAAATTGGCCCCTTGCTTGAAAGTGTTGGCGCCAAGCTACAAAAGTTGGTGGGGGATCTGCGTACACGAGTAAATGTGACCAGTGATGAGTTGGTTGCTCAGGTCAATGCCACCAATACGCTGGTGAGCACGATGCTGGTGTTTGGGCTGGTGCTGGGGGTGATTATTGCCTGGGGCATCTTGCGGATGATTATCGCCCCGCTGGAAGTGGCGCTGAAAGCCATGGCTGATATCGTCGGTGGTGATGGTGATTTGACTCGCCGTCTCGATGATTCCAACAAAGACGAGATTGGCAAGCTGTCCCACGGTTTCAATCTGTTTGCCAGCATGGTGCACCACATTATCAAGGAGATTATGGGCTACACGGAACAGTTGGCCAATTCGGCTGACCGGCTGATTATTGTGACGGAA
>JAJRUN010000035.1 GCA_024277755.1 Gammaproteobacteria bacterium
CGGGCCAGGCACTCACCGCTCACCTGCCCGATGTACGTGAAAAAATGGAACGTGCGGCAATGGAAGAAAACGACCACCTTGCATGGTGCGAACATCGCCTTGAAGAATTGGACAGCCACAAAAGTCTGCTCAATCCATTCTGGTATTTCAGCTCATTTGCAATCGGTGCCGTTGCCGGTATCGCTGGTGACAAATGGAGCCTCGGCTTTGTCGCCGAAACCGAACACCAGGTCATCAAACATCTCGACGAACATCTTGAAAGCCTGCCCGCACAAGACGTAAAAAGCCGCGCCGTCGTTGAACAAATGAAAGAAGACGAAGCGCATCACGCCACAGTCGCATTGCAGCATGGCGGGGCGGCACTGCCAATGCCGATTAAAAAAGTGATGGGACTAACATCAAAGGTAATGACAACACTGGCTTATAAAATTTAGTCTAAAGCAACAAACACCACCTCATCGGCAACCAGCACAGCACCATTCAAACTGCCCGCCACTGTTACCCAGTCACCTGAACTCATCGTCGCAAACAGATTATCGCTATCAGCCATGGTACTAGTATCAACCGTCACACCTAAGAGATCAAATACTGGCTGGCCAACATGCTCTACCGGCCCTGAAATACGCTGCCTGACAACTGAATCAAATCGTTCCAGGCGGGTTAGTTCAACGCCGTTTGTTGTTAAAAAACCATACACAACCAGGGCGTCACCCACCGCAAGGTTTTGCACCGAGAAAGCCCGTTCTGCGGCCACGCTGCTATCAAGCATCAATGTTGAACTGCTCAACCCAGCAATAATCCCTGCCAGCGTCACTGACGATTCGGTCAAAAACTCTACCTGGGCATCAATACGCACCACCTCCGCCGGTCTAAACCTGACCGTGTTAGCAACAATCACCCCCAGGCCATCAACCACACCGACCACCGCCACATGACTGTTGACAGCAATATCAGCCACAGCACCATTTTCATAACGGCTATTGGCATTAATTTCGATACGATTGCCCTGGAGTGTGAAACGATTACCTGCCACCTCAGCAATCAACCCCTTGAGTGAAACCCATTCTCCTGGCGTGATCTGTCGCTCAAGCGGCTCACTGATGACCTGACCATCATCATTGAGGATACCGCCATTCAAAACCCCATCTTCTTCCACGTTTGCAGTACTGGAAGCGTTAAGGGCAACCTCATCAGAATAAATATATGTCGCCAGCCAATCGCCGGCAGCATCATTAACGCCGCTAATGAACACAGACATACCAACAACAAACTCTGCCAGCGCCACACCATTAAATACGGTCAATTCATCAAAATTAACCCGCTGCCCAGAAGCCATCAGCCATTGGCCATCAACATCAACATCAATCGACTCAACCACACCTCTTAGACTTACATTAAACACCACCTCGGAGGCCATGCCTGCCTGGGTTTTCTGATCGATATCACCATACACAGTGACCACCATGCCATGCTGTAAATCCTGCTCACTCGCCTGCTTGCCATCCATCCAGATCTGCGCCTGAGACACATCAAAATGAACGCCATTAACGATAATGCTGCCAAAACCATTTATCGGGCCATTGCTGATGCCGGTTCCTCCAATTCCCCCTTCCGCCATTTGCGTATCATCAACACAAGCAACCAGGCCAATCATAACGACAAGAATTAGCCAACATTTTTTCCAAGTCCCAAACACGGCCTACTCCCTACCCTGGTCGTTGACCTCATCCTGAAAATAATAGATTCCCAAGCCTGCACGAACCCGACCACTGCCTTTAACTTTTTTATCCCGGTCGCGATCACATTTAGCCATATCCTCGTTCATGTCTTCCAAGGCTGCCTGCGCCTTTTCAACAATGATGTCACGCAATTCAGCCATCACCTCCAGCGGCAGGTTGTCGTAACACACCTTCCGCTGAAAATAGACCTGATCCTGCTTGCTGTTTAGGTTGTGATCAATCGTGTTGATCAGATCCGTAACATCGGTACCGAGAATGCCAATCTTTTCCACATCATCAGCCATGGGAATATAGGCCCGTACCAACAGCTCAAGCCGTCCATCGTCCTGCTGCCTGACGGCATCAATATTGACCAACTCATCAAGGATTGTTCTGGCGGTAATATCACCACTAGCCTCTTTAACCAGGGCCGAAAAGCTAGGCTCTGCGCCTTCAAACGATAAATGCACTGGTGCGCCTTGTTTGTTCAAATAGGCCGGCTCAGATATCCAGGCACTGATAACCCTGGCGGCACGGCTGTATTTCGCTGACGCAGCAAGATCACTGGCCAAGCCCTCATTTCTCAGTCGCTGCACATCTTTGCGTGTCAGACCGGTAATCGTCGAGATCCGCGATGTGGTCTGCGGCTTGCCTGGAATAGAGAATTCATCACTGGCAACTTCAACATAGACACGCTTGGCCAGGTCTGAAAATTGACCGAAAGAAATCCCGTTACGCAGCAGAATACGCACCAGCGGTTTGAGCAAGCTCAATACCGCCTTGCTTAACACCTCATGTAATGCTGCTGAAGCCATTTCCAACCTTCAATCTCAAACTTGACACCCCTAATTATATGGGATTTAATTCCCATTATCAACAATGGGAAAAAATTCCCACCAACTTAAAAGAGGGCGTCATGAAACCAAAAAAATCAAAAATACTGCTTCCCGGCATTACCCTGTCACTGCTACTGGGTGGCTGCCAACACAACGAACTCCCTGAAAACAGCGTCGCATCTGACACATCCCCCCAAACAAACCTGACGAGAAAAAGCCAGCTCAAGCCAGTTGACTCAGACAATCAGCTTGAACAATATCTCAAGCAAGGTTTCAACGACTCAAACAATTTCCTCCAGGCGCTAGAATTCGTCACAGCGGCAAGCGATACAGCAACCACAACCAGCAACGGTGAATCCACTTCCACCACTAACCTGCAAGTCAGCGGCGTGGACGAGGCAGATCGCATCAAAAATGATGGCCAGTACCTTTATTCAATCAAACAACCGAA
>JAJRUN010000036.1 GCA_024277755.1 Gammaproteobacteria bacterium
CGATTTATGACATTTGAGGGGCGCATGAATGGGGAACGGTTTGTCGAGTTTCTAAAAAGACTCATCTATAAACAGTCCAAGCCTATATTTTTAGTTTTGGATGGGCATCCCGTTCACAAATCGAAAAAAGTAACTGACTTTGTTGAATCGAGCGACGGTAAATTGCGCTTGTTTATTTTTCCGCCTTATTCTCCACATCACCAATCCTGATGAGTGGGTGTGGAATTGGTTGAAGAATCACAAGTTAGGCCGTACATCAGTATCCGGCCCTGATCAGTTTCGGTCTATCTTGAAACGATATTTAAGCCAGCTATGCAAACTTAAAAAGGTCGTCAAAGGTTTTTTCAGGATAAAAACTTAGCTTATATTGGTGCATGATAATTTAACTCTCATGCTGCATAGTTATCGTTCGCATTAGCTAAGATTTTGATTGGCGATACAGCAAGCGATGACAACATCCATCAAGCGCGTCAGGACATACTGACCATGAGCAATGAACTGCGAAAATCGAGCGATGAGCTGGTCGCAGTTTATTCGAAAATATCCGAACAACACAAAAGCACCATCAACTGGATATTACTGCTGAGTGCAATTATCGTCGCAGTCATTATGGGTGCTGTCGTTTTCGCACTCAATGTTAGCGTTGCCAAACCACTTAATCAGATGTCTGCAACGCTGAACTCACTTGCCAATGGCAATCTATCCGTCACATTTGACGATCGCCAAAAGAACCAGGAGATGAATGAACTCTCTAAAAATCTCAACAAGGTAACCAGCGAGTTTCACGATACCGTCCAGAAAATGCGAACTCTATCGGGAAATATCATCAATTCGACCAGCACCTCACAACAAAAAATCACCGAACCAGTACAGATCTCGGGTCAACTATCAGATCAATCCAGCTCCGTAGCCACAAGTGCCGAAGAATTAAGCGCAACAACCCATGAAATTGCCAAAAGTGCCGAAAACGCAGCAAGTTCAGCACGCGAAGCCAATCAAGCAGGAGACAACGGCAGGCAAGTGGTGCAACACACCTTAGAAAGCATCAACAACCTGGCGGAAAAGTTGGCAATGCCTCGGCGACAATCAAGACACTGGAACAAGACAGCAAAAATATAGACGGGATCCTGGATGATATCAGCGACATCGCAGAACAAACCAACCTGTTAGCACTCAATGCCGCAATTGAGGCCGCTCGCGCTGGCGATCAAGGAAGAGGCTTTTCAGTCGTCGCAGATGAAGTTCGACATCTCGCCCAACGGACGCAAGAAGCCACTGGCGAAATTAAAACCATGACCACCAAACTTCAGCAAGGCTCACAACAGGCAGTGATCGTGATGGCCCAAGGACAGGAACAAGCAGATTGCCTCAGCGGCTGAACAACAACCAGCAACCACGCAAGAATTATCTGCAAGTGCCGGCTCAAGCCATGACAAGTCGGCCAAGGTAGAGGCCATTTTGACTACAGAGATTACCAGCGCTTTAGAAAACCTATCGTCGGTAGCCGATGAACAAAAAGAAACAGCCAATCGCTTTCATTCATAAAACCTGCCCCATCCTGCAACCAAAAAAAGCCAACCTGAAACCAGGCTGGCCTTTTTTCGTCAACATTTATGGAGTCGGCCGATAAGCCGGGTTCTGTCGTGGGCAATCATTCATCTGGGATGTGCGTCACCGCACACCTCAAGCAACCTACCCGGGAACAGTGCGGGCCACACCATTGTTCCCCTATTTGGTCTTGCTCCGAGTGGGGTTTACCAAGCCGCCGAGTGTTGCCACCGACGCGGTGCGCTCTTACCGCACCATTTCAACCTTACCAGTCTCAAAGAGACTTAGGCGGTATATTTTCTGCTGCACTTTCTTCCGTAGGCTCTCGCCCCCCAGGCGTTACCTGGCACTCTGCCCTGTGGAGCCCGGACTTTCCTCCATAACTGAAAATTTCCAGATACAGCGATTGCCTGGCCGACTCCGGGCGCAAAGATAACAGCTGGCCGACAAAAACTCCACGCCCCTGCAAATCAATTAAGTAAAAATTAAGCCTTTACCTGACCTACTGACCCTATATATCCTCTACAACCATCTTTCAATCAGTGTAATAAAGGCCTGAATGCCCTACGGACAACGAACAAAGCGACTACAAAGGCAGTTTCTGGGCCTAACCTCTTTGGGGATTCTGGTGATGGCCATCGTCGTTGCTATCAGCATTGCTCTGCCGCTTTACCAGCACGACAGAACTCATCACGAGTTAAACCTTCAGGCAACAGCGGAAAATCGTGCTTTAGCCATTCATGGCTATCTAAACATGGCCCGCCAGCTGGCAAGACAGGTTTCCAACCACACCTTTGCCAGGCAAAAGCTGGAACAATACCTAAACCAGAAAATCAGGCTTTCTGATCTGAAAATACTGACCCTGCCTGTCTTCTCTGTTGCCATGAACGAAGACTCAAACATCATCGCGATCACACGCATGGACCGTCAGGGAAACACATTGATCGAAGCCGGTCACACCATCCCCGAAGCCCTGCGCCCCCTCCAAATCGATGACAGCGCCACCAGACACCTCGTCGGCAGCCCGGTCAAAATCGGCACTGAAACAGCGCTTTTAATTGCTTCCAAAATCTTTAACGATAAACAACAACACATTGGCACAGACATCATCGCATTCAACAGTGCAGCATTAGCCAGACTGCAACATCAACGCCAGGGGCTGTCACATAATGAAACGGTCTATATCGGCGCGTTTGACAAGGGCGCAATAAAAATCATCTCTTTTGGCCCGCATGAGCCAGCCCCGCCATTACCCGCCCAACTCAGCGACTCAATCAAAACAGCCCTGCAACAAGGCCTGCAAAAAGGGACTGGCACAACAGAAACCCAAGAGACCCTGATTGCCTACACCCGAATCAGCGACAACCCTTGGGCACTGGCAATCAGCGTTGCAACAGAAGACCTCTATGCCCCGCTGCTGCAACAATTCTCATTCATCGCGCTAATCGTATTCGTGCTCATCTGCCTGGCTGCAACCATCATCATCGTTTTGCTACGACCTTTAAGCGGAAAGATTCTGATCCACAACGATGAACTGGAACAGAAAATTCACAACAGCACCACCGAGCTACAGCGCAGCAACCGGGCGCTACACACATTGAGCGCGTGCAACAACGCACTGATCCACGCTGACAGCGAAGAAGCCTTGCTGCGCGAGATGTCCAGCATTCTGGTCGGTGTTGGCGGCTATCGCCTCGCCTGGATTGGCTATAGTCAAAATGATAAAAACAAAACAATACTGCCCGTAGCTCAGGCCGGTGTTGAAAACGGCTATCTCGACACACTTAACCTGAACTGGTCTGAAAACAATGAACATGGCCGTGGTCCGGTGGGCACCTCAATCCGCAGCGGCACTGTCGCCATTATCCACGATGTTTTAAACGACTCCCGCTTTACACCTTGGCACAACGAAGCTCGCAAACGTAATTTCACCTCAGTCATCAGCCTGCCACTGCGCCATGAGGATCACAGCTTTGGCTGTCTTGCCATCTATGCCACCGAAGCCAACGCCTTTGACAAAGAAGAAGTTCACCTGCTCAGCAAACTCAGCGACGACCTGGCCTATGGCATCATGAACTTCCGTGCACGCGCAGAAAGGGAGTGGGCCGAACAGGAGCTCGCCGATTCAGAAGAGCGTTGGCGCTCACTGACAGAAAACTCATCCGACCAAATCCTGACACTCAACTCAGCCTTGCGCATAGAATTTATTAACATCGCCCCCCCGGGCATGACTGTTGAAGAACTGATCGGCACATCAATCCTGGACTACATTCAAAATCCCCTTGCGCGCAGCGAGGTTCAAAAAAAATTGGAGCGGGCATTAAGCGATGGCACATGCTGCAGCTATGAAACTGAATACCAGGCCCCCACAGGCAACACCATTTACTATGAATCACGTGTAGCACCACGCTTTGTCGACGGCATCATTGTGGGCCTGACCCTGAACGCCCGTGACATCAGCCAGCGCAAGCTCGACGAAGCTCACATCCAGCACCTCGCTTATCACGACGAACTGACCAAACTCCCCAACCGGCGCCTGCTAATGGATCGACTGGAACACAACATCAACATCGCCAAACGCCACCAAACCAAAGGCGCACTGCTGTTTCTCGATCTGGATCGCTTTAAAACCATCAACGACTCCCTCGGTCACGCCACAGGCGATGCCATTCTGCAAGAAGTCGCCAAGCGCCTGAACCAGAATGTTCGCGCCGAGGACAGTGTTGCCCGTCTTGGCGGGGATGAGTTTATGGTGCTGTTACCCGAGCTTAATTATGACCCGGATGAAGCCAGCTACGAAGCCAAACTGGTGGCCGAAAAGCTGCGCAAGGCGCTGTCCGCAGCCTACCAGCTCAATGGCCACCACTATCACACCACCCCCAGCATTGGCATTGTCATATTCCCCTTCGATAATGAAACCGCCGGCGACGTGCTCAAACATGCAGACACCGCCATGTACCGCGCCAAGGCCGCCGGCCGGGACACCATTCGTTTCTACAGGCCAAGCATGCAACATGCCGCAGATCAACGTCTGAACCTGGAAAAAGACCTGCGCAGCGCACTTGAAAATGAACAATTCGAGCTGCACTACCAACCGCTGATCGACAACAATGCCCAACTGATAGGCTGCGAAGCTCTATTGCGCTGGCAGCACCCGCAACAAGGCTGGGTTTCACCACAAACATTCATCCCGGTTGCCGAAGAAAGCGGCCTGATACTTATGATAGGTGAATGGGTAATTCAGCATGCCATCGCACAACTTAAACAATGGCAAGACCAGGAATGGAGCCAACAAACCGGGTTTCTAGCGATCAATATCAGTGCTCGCCAATTCCACCAAGCCGACTTTGTTAGCCGCATTACCGACGCCCTGCAAAAACAACAGATCAACCCGGATCACATCAAACTGGAACTGACCGAATCACTGGTGATCGAAAACATTACCGACACGGTTAACAAAATGGAGGCCCTGCGCAAACTCGGCGTCCGTATCGCCATCGACGATTTCGGCACCGGTTATTCATCACTGGCCTACCTCAAACGACTGCCTATCAACCAGATCAAAATTGACAAATCATTCGTCCTCGACATCACCGAAGACCGCAACGATGCCGCCATTGTAGAAACCATCATTTCAATGGCACACCACCTCAGTCTTGGCGTCATCGCCGAAGGAGTGGAAACAGAAGCCATATTAAACTCACTGAAAAACAACCAATGTCATATATTCCAGGGTTTTCACTTCAGCAAGGCCCTGCCCAGCAATGAGTTTGAGCAGTATGCCAACAGCAACCGCCCAACAACCAGTTAAAACAACTTCAAACAAACCGATCCATGGCAGAGCGAAAGTTTTTATCAGGGCAATACAAACAAACCCTGGCACGAACAATCAGCAAGCACAACTATAACGAAGTGGAATGGGACCTACCCGCTGGCCCCGCCACTGTCGTCAGAGCAGCAGCGCTGTTTTTTTCTGCCCCTGCATAGTTAAAGATGAAGAAAGTCAGGCCGCCCTAATTGACAATATTCATTGAAGCATCGGGCATAAAGTTTTACATTTGTGCAAATGTATTCCTGTTTTAAACACGATAAAATCAACATACTGACAAACGCCACCTAATCAACCAATGGATGACTAAATCGATGAAAATAATTTCACCCTTCAAAAACAGCGTCATTCTCTTGTTATCCGTTTTGTTGCTGTCCGGCTGCGCCAGCACCTATTACAATGCCATGGAAAAGGTCGGCATACCCAAACGTGACATTCTGGTTGATCGTGTTGAAGATGCCAGGGACGCACAACAGGAAAGCAAAGAAGAATTTAAATCCGCACTAGATAAATTCAGTCAGGTACTCAGTTTTAATGGCGGCGATCTGGAAGATAAATACAACGACCTCAATGACAAATACGAAAGCAGCGAAGAAGCCGCCGAGGAAGTCAGTGACCGTATTAACGCCATTGAAGATGTAGCCGAAGCCCTGTTCTCAGAGTGGAAAGAAGAATTAAAGCAATACAGCAATGCCACGCTGCGCCGCAGTAGCGAGAAAAAACTGCGCAATACCAAGGGCCAATACAAAAAGCTAATCAGCAGCATGAAAAAAGCTGAATCAAAGATGAAGCCTGTTTTAGCCGCCTTTAAAGACCAAGTGTTATTCCTAAAACACAACCTCAATGCCAAGGCCATCTCATCACTACAGCCCGAACTAAGCAAGATTGAAGGCAATGTTGCCCGTTTAATAAAAGAAATGGAAAAATCCATCAGCGAAGCAGATAAATTCATCCAGTCAATGAATGCGGGATAACTGCGACACCATTCCAGACAAAGGCCAGGCAACTACCTCATTAATGGGTATAAAGGGAGGGAATACTTGATTGCTTCCATCCCCCTTGAGGCCCGATTTATTCATCCAGCATCAGGCCGTCGAAATAAAATTTGATCTGTGCCGAGAAATCACACGATTGATATGAAAACCCAAGCGTTCGAGTCATTTGGGACCTACTTTTCCGTCAAATCCAGGCCCAGGCGATACAGGTCATTTTTCTTCAAACCGGAAATTTTGGCCGCCAGTGCTGCCGCCTGTTTCAGTGGCAACTCCTGCATCAGGATGGTTAATAGTCTTTTTGTTTCAGTATCGATGGTTTCATCTTTAACCGCGGCCGCTCCCTGCACCAGCACCACAAACTCACCCCGACATTGATTTGCGTCAGCCGCCAGCCATTGCTGTAAGGCAGATAGGCTGTCGCCATGTATGGTTTCAAAACGTTTGCTCAACTCACGGGCAATCACCGCCTGGCGCTGTGCTCCGAATACGTCGGCCATGTCCGCTAGCGATGCCTGAATCCGGTGGGTAGATTCATAAAAGATTGATGTTCGGCAGTCGTCCGCAAGCCCCTGCAAACGCTGGCGGCGTGCGGCCGATTTAGCTGGCAAAAAGCCCTCAAACACGAATCGGTCCGAGGCCAGCCCGGACGCCGATAAGGCGGTAATCATGGCACTGGCACCTGGCAATGGCACCACCTGCACGGCGGCCTTACGGGCAGCGCGCACCAAGTGATAGCCGGGATCGCTTACCAGCGGTGTACCCGCATCAGAAATCAGGGCAACACTGTCTCCGGCCTGAATCCGCTCGACCAGTTTATGGCACATCTGTCTTTCATTATGCTCATGGTAAGCCAGTGCCGGTGTTTTGATGCCGAAGTGCTGTAGCAGTCTGGCACTGTGACGGGTATCTTCCGCAGCAATTACGTCCACCTGATTCAACACTTCGATCGCCCGCGGCGTCATGTCTCCGAGATTGCCTATCGGCGTGGGAACCACATAAAGCTGCCCTTGATTTATCATTACTTTCAGACCTTTTTGCGACGCAGGTTACAGGGTAGCATGGCGTGATATACTGCTCGAATTCATCTTCACACATAAACAAAATACATTATATTCATAATCTCATATGCTGCACCCTGTTATGCAAAACAAGCGCTTGGGCTACCTGGGACTGCTGGCCATTTTCGCCCTGGTGAGTGGTTGTAGCACAACGCCGCAACAAACCGCCGGCCAACCACAAACGCCCAGCCAACTGATCCAACAGGCTGAGGACTCCAGCACCAAGGGCAGCTTTGTCGGTGCCGCGCAAAATTACCTGCAACTGGCGCAACAAAGCAACGCTCGCGAGCGGCAAGCATATCTTTTAGCCGCGACTACTATCCTGATTCGCGGCCAGCACATCGACCACGCCAACAATGTAATCGCGCAAATCGACCCCGCAATGCTCGGCCCTCAGGGGCAGATCCAATATCGCTTTGCACTGGCACGCATTGCCCTCTATGAACAACGGCCAGACGTTGCCATTGCCCACCTGCGCCTGCCTGGCAGCAGCGTGTCACTGACAGACATCGAAACCTGGCATACCTTGCGCGCCGATGCCTTTGCCATGAGCGGCAATCATCTGCAATCCATGCGTGAGCGCATCGCTCTGGAAAACCGGCTTGTTAATGCCGATGACATCCAGCGCAATCACCAGCTGATCTGGCAATCCTTGAACCAGCTAGACGGCACCACCATGCTGGCACTGCGTACCACTCCTGCGCCTGATGTGCTTAGCGGCTGGCTTGAACTCGGCCACCTCTACAAGGCGTCGGTCAATCTGCCTGACCGCTTGCGTAGCCAGTTGCAAAACTGGGCGGCAAACTACCCCAGCCATCCAGCCGCCGACCAGTTTATCGATGAGCTGCTGACCTATCAGGACATTCAATTAGATCGCCCCGAGCAAATCGCTTTGCTACTGCCCCTGAGCGGCAATTTTGCCGCCCCGGCCAAGGCTATCAGAGACGGCTTTCTGGCCGCCTATTACAGCCGCAGCAATCATCGCTATTCGCCTGAAATTCAGATCTACGACACGAGTGATGATGTTTTGGTCGGCATGGAGATCTATCAACAGGCTGTTGATGACGGTGCCGACATGATCGTGGGGCCGCTGCGCAAGCCGTTGCTGGAAGCTGTCGCAGCACTAGATGAAATTCCGGTCAAAACGCTGGCCTTGAACTATCTCGGCGAAGAAACACTGGTAGCAGACAACTTCTTTCAGTACGGCCTGTTGCCGGAAGATGAAGCCCGCCAGGTGGCTGAACGTGCCTGGCTGGACGGCTACAACAAGGCGCTGGTGCTGGTGCCGGAAGGCGAATGGGGTGACCGCATGCTCAGCACCTTTGAAAAACACTGGCAGCAACTGGATGGCAACACCCTTGAAATACAGCGTTACAATCCGGCTCTGCACGATTTCGCCGCCCCGGTGATCAATCTGCTTAATATTGATGAAAGCCGACAACGCAAACATGAGCTGCAAAAACTAACCGGGCTGACGCTCAAATTTGAGCCACGCCGACGCCAGGATGTTGACTTTATTTTCGTTGCTGCCTTTCCCAGTCAGGCGCGCCAGATTCGTCCACAATTGAAATTTTATTACGCTGCCGATCTGCCGATCTACAGCACCTCCCATGTCTTCAGCGGCAAAACCAACAGCACTCAGGATAGAGACATGGACGGCATCACTTTCAGCGATATGCCCTGGGTCTTCACCAATGGCAAAGGTCATCAACCCGACTGGAAACTGTTTACCGACACCTGGCAGACAAATGCCCTGCCATTCAAACGTCTCTACGCCATGGGTATCGACGCCTACCACCTGATCAGCCAGTTAAAGAACCTGCGCAGTAACCAGCAAAATCACATCAATGGCGAAACCGGCACCCTCTATCTGGATGAAAACAACCGCATTCACCGGCAACTGCAGTGGGCCCGCTTCAGGTCAGGCAAACCACGTCTTATCGACGCAACACCTGCTCGGCCAAACAAGCCTTCATGACCCGCAACAACAAACAGAAAACAGGTCAGGCGGCCGAAGCCAAGGCCTGCGACCACCTGCAAAAACATGGCCTGCAACTCATTGAATGTAACTATCACTGCCGCCAGGGCGAAATCGACCTGATCATGCGCCATGGCAACTACACCGTTTTTGTTGAAGTCCGCTATCGCAGCAACAGCGGGTTTGGCTCAGCCGCCGAAAGTGTCGACTATCGAAAACAGAAAAAAATCATCAGTACCGCCTCACACTACCTGCAACAGCACCACAAACTGGCCCAGCAACCGGCCCGGTTTGATGTGGTTTCAATGACACCACAAGGCAGCGATATCAACATCGACTGGATTCAGGATGCCTTTCAGGTGACATAAGGCTGAACCTGGAATACCCGGCATCCGTGTATCACAAAGTTTTCTAGGTTAAACTTCAAACACAACATAAACCACGAGGACTCACCCTATGGATGCAGTGACACGCATTCAACAAACATTTAATGACAGCGCCAACAGCAAGCTGAAAGCTGCAGAATTAATGGCCCCTGTTATTGCCAATGCCGCTACACTGCTGGTGCAGCAGTTGCTTGGTGGCCACAAAATTCTCAGCTGCGGCAATGGTGGCTCTGCAGCGGATGCCCAGCATTTTTCATCCGAACTGCTCAACCGTTTCGAAATGGAGCGCCCGGGCCTGCCCGCCATCGCCCTGACCACAGACAGCTCCACCATCACCTCAATTGCCAATGATTTTCGTTACGAAGAGGTGTTTGCCAAGCAGATTAATGCCTTGGGGCAAGAGGGTGATGTGCTGCTGGCTATCTCCACCAGCGGCCGCTCGCCCAGCATCATCAAGGCCATCGACGCCGCCCATGAACGCGGTGTCAACGTGATCGCCCTGTCTGGCCGTGATGGTGGCGAGGTGCCCAGACACCTCTATGATGGCGATGTCGAAATCCGCGTGCCATCCGACTCCACTGCCAGAATTCAGGAAATCCACCTGCTGATAATTCATTGTCTGTGCGAACAGATTGATCTGCAAATCTTTGGATAAAGAGACTAAATCATGTCTAGACTGATTCGTTCATTTTTCGTCATCCTGATCAGCACCACCCTTGTCTCTGGCTGTGCCGCCCCCGTCATCGTTGCCGGTGGTGCCCTTGCCGGTGCCGCCGTCACCGACCGCCGCGATGCCAGCACCATCATTGATGACCGCAGCATCGTCCTTAAGATCGAAGAAAAGATCTATACCGATGACCGCATCAGGCGTCACATCCATGTCAACGTCACCAGCTACAACGGCGTGGTGTTATTAAGCGGTGAAATTCCAACCATGGAAATGCGCAAGATTATTGTCAACCACGCCCAGCATGTGGCCAAGGTTAAAAAGATTTACAACGAAACCATTATTGCCCCCGCCTCAGACTTTAAATCACGCCGCCAGGACACCTGGATCACCACCAAGGTTAAGTCTGCCCTGCTGAGCGAAAAGAACATCAACGGCCTGCACTTCAAGGTAGTCACTGAAAACCAGATTGTTTACCTGATGGGTCTGGTCAGCCGCACAGAGGGCGACATTGCCGCCAATGCCGTGCGCCAGGTGAAAGGAATTAAGCAGATAATTAAACTGTTTGAATATCAAGATAGCAACAAGTGAAAATCACAAATGCAATACTGACGCGTCTGGGCGAGATTGCCGGCCCGGAAAACCTGCTGACGGAGGCCGCTGACTGTTGGCCCTACGGCTATGACAACAGTCGCCGCCAGGCCATGCCCGATGCCGTCGTGCTGGCAAGCCGGCAGGAACAGATTCTGCCACTGGTTGAGCTTTGCAATCAGCATAAAATCCCACTGATTGCCCGTGGCCGCGGCACCGGCACCACTGGCGCCACCGTCCCCATCCATGGCGGCATCATCCCGTCTCTGGAGCGCATGAATCGAATTATCAAGATGGACCCGGCCAACCGGGTGATGGTGGTCGAACCCGGTGTCACCAATCAGCAAGTGCAGGATACTGCCGCCGAACACGGTTTTTTCTGGTCACCCGACCCCACCAGCGCCGCCTTTTGCAGTGTCGGTGGCAATCTTGCCTACAATTCGGCCGGGCCGCGCACCGTCAAATACGGTTCAACCCGCGACAACGTTCTCGGCCTGCGCGCCATCACCGGCGCTGGCAAAGCGATCCGCACAGGTGTCTACACCAGCAAAGGCGTGGTCGGTTATGACCTGACCCGTCTGTTGATCGGCTCAGAGGGAACACTGGCAATCATCACCGAGGCCAACCTCAAACTAACCCCCCTGCCAGAGGCCAAGCGCACTCTGCAAGCCATCTATAAAAATATGCACAGTGCCGCCAAGGCCGTCTCGGCCATCATGGCCCAGCCCGTTACCCCTTGTGCGCTGGAATTTATCGATGGTCAGGCGATTGAGATGATCCGCAGCTATTCCGAGGCCGAGCTGCCACAAGGGGCAGGCGCCATGCTGATGATCGAGGTCGATGGTCTGGAAGCGGGTCTGGATCAAGCGGCCGAAACCGTTGCCGCCGCCGCTCGCAACGATGGCCTGCTAAGCATTACCCTGGCCAAGAGCAAGCAGGAAGTAAAACAACTCTGGGACACCCGCAAGGCCCTGTCGCCAGCACTGCGAAATGTCGCACCAAAGAAGATCAACGAAGATGTGGTGGTGCCGGTCTCTGAGATCCCCGTGCTGATCAATGGCCTCACAGACCTGGCAAACAAACATGACATCACCATCGTCAACTTCGGCCACGCCGGCAATGGCAATATTCACGTCAACCTGCTGGTAGACCCTGACGACACACAACAAATGCGACGCGCCGATCAATGCCTGGATGAAGTATTTAGCCTGGTACTGAAACTCAACGGCAGCATCTCTGGTGAACACGGAGTGGGGCTGGTCAAACGTGACTTTGTCAGCCGCGAAATTGATGCCGACACCCTTGAGCTAATGCACAATATCAGGCGGCAATTCGACCCTAACAACATCCTCAACTCCGATAAAAAACTGCCGCGGCCTGAGCAATGAAAACGACGCTGAAACAATTACTCACACTGCTGGGCATCGGTTTTATCGGACTGGCCTTTGTCGGCATATTCCTGCCCCTGCTACCGACCGTCCCCTTTGTGCTACTGGCCGCAGCCTGTTTCGCCAAATCATCACCACGCTTTCATCAATGGCTGATCAAAAACCGCCACTTCGGCCCACTCATCCAGCACTGGCAAAACAATCGATCCATGCCCAGGAAAGCTAAAGTCATGGCGATAGCATCCATCATCTGCAGCGCCGCCATCTCAATTTATCTGGTCAACATTGTCATCATCAAACTGGCAATTGTCGGCCTGCTGCTCATCCCCATATTTATTATTCTACGGATACCTAGCTCTGCAGCTGTTGCCCACGCAACAACAAACAACTGACAAAAATCTTCTTCAGTCAAGCACACGCTTTTTCCAACCAACCGCTATAGATACGCTAAAAGAAACCGATATAGATAGGGAAGGTCAATTATTTTAGCTGTGGAAAGAGTAAACGATGAAACCTTTTTTAATCATTCTTGGCTTTGTTTGTCTCGGTCTGGCCGTGCTTGGCGTCATCTTGCCTGTGATGCCAACCACCTGTTTTGTACTGATGGCGGCCGCCTGCTTTGCCAAATCATCACCACGTTTTTACAACTGGCTGCTAGCCAGCCGTATCTTTGGTCCCATGATCAACCAGTGGCAAACCAGCCGATCCATGCCCAAACGCGCCAAGATCATGGCCATCACCAGCATCCTGCTGTCAGGTGCCTTTTCTATCTACGTGCTTGATTCCGCCATGCTTCAGGCCATGGTTGCGACAATATTATTGATCCCTATTGCGATTATTTTGCGCGTACGCAGCACCGAGGACTTGTGCCCTGTACATCAAATCCAGCCCCGTTGAAGGTTTTGCTAGCGGCAGTCTGCCAAACAGTTCACACCAAACCTTAATCAACAGACATAAAAAAGGCAGGGATATAACCTGCCTTTTTTATGTCTGAACTACTTCACCACCCGGAGACTTGGACGCCCCTTGCTTGGCGGCGCTGGCGGCTCAGGTTGCGGCGGATTATCGTCTGGCGGTTCGGTTCCGGTACCGTCATCAAGCACCTCATCATCTTCGGAAAAGACCATGCCACGGCCATTTTCCTTGGCATATACGGCCAGCACGGCAGATGGCGGCACGCTGACCGCCATTGAAACACCACCAAAGCGGGCATTAAACATCACCCACTCGTTGCTCAGTTCCAAATCACGTACGGCCTGAGGGCTTACATTCAAAATAATACGGCCATCCTGAACATACTGACCCGGGATAGTAACGTCCGGTGCCTCGGCGTTAACCAAAAGATAAGGGGTTAAGTCATTATCGGCAATCCATTCATAGATGGCACGAATCAGATAGGGACGGGATGAAATCACAATAAAATCCTTTGCTGAAACATATGTCCTAGCGACGAATATCACGCTCTTCTTCAGTCAGGCTGGTTTGAAATGTTTCGCGACTGAAAATCCGCTCGGCATACTCCAGCAGCGGCTTGGCCTGCGCCGGCAGCTCAATGCCATAGTTAGGCAAGCGCCACAACAGGGCAGCCAAAGTGCAATCGATCAGACTGAAATCATCGCTCATAAAAAATGGCTTCTGTTCAAAGATAGGTGCCACAGCCATCAAACCATCACGCAACACAATTCGAGCTTTATCGGCCTTGCTGGTATCACGCCCGGTGAGGTCATCCAGCAAGCTCATCCAGTCACGTTCAACACGATAAAGAAACAGACGACTCTGCGCCCTTGATACCGGGTCCACCGGCATCAAAGGTGGGTGAGGAAAACGTTCATCCAGATATTCCATAATGATGCGCGAATGGTATAACACCAGATCACGATCAATCAGTGTTGGCAGAGAATTATACGGATTCAGCTCAAGTAGAGCTTCGGGTAAATGATGGTCTTTAACAATCACCAGCTCTGCGGTTATGTTTTTTTCTGCCAGCACAATCCGGGCGCGATGACTGTAGGGACAATTATTATCCGAATAAATCGTCATCACCGGTTTTCTACCTGCAGATACCGCCATTACACAAACTCCTAATCAACTTCAAAATAACGTCAGTCAAAACCCGACACAGGATCATGACACGTAAAAAACTGGGACGAGCATTATACCCCTGCGCCACACGGTTTGTCAGAACGGAGATTGAATAGTCAGTCAAATCAGCCCCTTTTCAACTGGCCACGACCAACACCAATGTTTTATGGGTAAACGCCACTCCCGTCTTGCCCATGCATTGCCTGTATACAGCGTTATTTTGCCAGCCAAAACCACCAGACAATAAAGCCGATAAGGCCAAGGGCCAGCAGGTTAATCAACATATCCATTAACGCTCATCCTGTGGCTTGAACCAACGCAAACGATTGGCATTGCTGACCACTGTCACCGAAGACATAGCCATCGCCGCCCCGGCAATCACCGGGCTGAGCAACATGCCGGTGAATGGAAATAACAGCCCTGCCGCCACGGGAATCCCCAGACTGTTATAGACAAAGGCACCAAACAGATTTTGTTTGATGTTGCGTACCGTCGCTTTAGACACGGCAATCGCATCGCTGACGCCATGCAGCGAACCGCGCATCAGGATGACATCAGCGCTTTCGATGGCCACATCTGTGCCGCCGCCAATGGCGAAGCCAACATCAGCCCTTGCCAGCGCCGGGGCGTCATTGATGCCATCGCCAACCATGCCGACCACATCGCCACATGCTTGCAATTCAGCTACTTTGGCTGCTTTATCAGCGGGCAAGACATCAGCCAGCACCTCATCCACGCCGACCTGGCGTGCCACTGATTCAGCAGTAGCACGGTTATCCCCCGTCAACATCACCACCTTCAGCCCCGCCTGCTGCAACCGTTCAATAGCCGCCTTTGAATCAGCCTTGACGGGGTCGGCCACGGCAACAATGCCGAGGCAACGCCCCTCCAGCGCGACAAACATCGGTGTCTTAGCCTGAACCGCAAGACCCTGTGCCTGTTTGAGGAAGGCACTGATATCTACCTGCTGGTCGACCATCAATTTTTGATTACCCAATAACAGCTGCTGGCCATGCACCTGACCCTGTACCCCGTAACCGGCAATGGCAGAAAAGTTTTGTACGGGTTCCAGCTCAAGCTGACGCTCTCTGGCGGCGGCCATGATTGCCTCGGCCAAGGGATGTTCAGAACCTGCCTCAAGACTGGCAGCCAGCCGCAACAGCTCATGCTGATCGCCATCAAGCGCCATCACTTCAGTCACCGCTGGCCGGCCTTCGGTCACCGTCCCCGTCTTATCCAGCACCACCGTGGTCAGCTGCCCGGCCCGTTGCAAGGCTTCACCATTGCGAATCAGGACACCATATTCCGCCGCCTTGCCTACCCCAACCATGATCGAGATCGGCGTTGCCAGCCCCAGGGCACAGGGGCAGGCGATGATCAGCACCGTCATGGTGGTCACCAACACATAAGCAGCCCGGGGTTCGGGACCAAAGTTAAACCAGGCCAAAAAGGTCAGCACAGCGATAATCAATACAGCAGGCACAAACAGCCCGGCGATCCGATCAGCCAGACGGCCAATAGCCGGTTTGGAGCTCTGTGCCTGACGCACCATCTCGATGATCCGTGCCAGGGCCGTATCTTTACCAATGCGGGTGGCACGAAACAACACCGTGCCGGACTTATTGATGGTGCCTGCCACCACCTCGTCACCTTGCTGTTTTTCCACCGGCATCGGCTCACCGGTCAACATGGCCTCATCGACACGGGTATGACCGTCGATGATGATGCCATCAACCGCAATCTTTTCTCCTGGGCGCAGGCGCAGGGTTTCATCCAGCCCCACCTGCTCGATCGGCACATCAATCTCCTGACCATTGCGCACCAGCCGTGCTGTTTTTGGTTGCAGGCCGATCAAACGTTTAATCGCCTCGGAGGTCTTGCCGCGGGCGCGCATCTCCAGGGCTGCGCCAAAATTGATCAGGGCAATAATGATGGCGGCAGCTTCAAAATAGACATGCCGGGCCTGCTCTGGCACCAAATCCGGCAGCAGGACAATCAACAGAGAGTAGCCCCAGGCGGTGCCAGTGCCCAGCGCAATCAGGGTATCCATATTGGCGTTGTGATTTTTGAATGACTTCCAGGCACCAGTAAAAAAATGACCGCCGGAATAGATCAACACAAACAGACTTAAAACAGCCACCACCAGCCAGAACAGGCGACCAGCGCCACTGACATCCGGCATCACCCCCAGCAGTCCCATTAAAAACAATGGTGCCCCCACAGCTGCCGCCAGGGCAGACTGCTTCAGCAGCTGGCGGTAATAATCCTGCTCGGCAAGTTCTTTTTGCTCCGCCTCGTCATCAGCGCCTGTTAACTCGGCGGCCTCGTAGCCCGCCGCAACCGCCGCATTAATCAAGGCATCAGCCATCACCGAACCCGTGACCTCTGCCGTGTGCTCAGCAAAATTAACATTTGCCTCTGCCACGCCAGGCACCGCGTTAAGCGTGTCTTCTACCGCCGCCACACAACCGGCACAACTCATGCCGCCGATTGAAAGTCTGATTGTGGTCTGTTTACTCACATTGCTGCCCGTCTTAAAAAAGTGTTAACCGTTAATCTGGGGTCTGTTGGCAGATCAGCGCCAAGCGCAAGGTAACACATCATTTTTTATCACCAGGAAGAATTATTCCAGGTTAAAGCGACGATAGCCTTTTTTACCATGACGTTTGCAGTCGTACATTGCCTGGTCGGCACACTGCAACAACCGCTCTACCGAATCACCATGATCGGGATATATTGCCACGCCAATGCTGGCTGATATGGACAATATTTCTGTTTCAGCGTTTACTTCAAAGGTGAGCTTTTTAAGCACACGTTCAGCCAGCATATCCACATCATCCCTGTCTGCCAGCTCATTGAAGATGATTGCGAACTCATCCCCGCCCAGCCGGGCAGCCGTATCATCCTCACGAATCGATTGCTCTATTTGTCTCGCTACTCGCACCAGAACACTGTCTCCCACCCCGTGACCAAGCTGATCATTCACCTGCTTAAACCCATCCAGATCGATATACATGACAGCACAACATTTTTTACGTCTGTTTGAACGATGCATCGCTGCCCGCAAACGGTCATGAAACAGCATGCGATTGGCCAGCCCCGTCAAACCATCAAAATGGGCCAACTGTTCCAGCTGTTGCTCTTTCTCCTTGATTTGGGTGATATCAGAATAAACGGCGACATAATGACTCACCTCATCAGCCTCATCCACCACAGCACTAATGCTGACAAGGCTGGGGAGCAATTCGCCCCCCTTGCGTCTATCCCAGATCTCACCCTTCCAGTAACCCAGTTTGGCCAGCTGTAACCACATTTGTTGATAAAAACCCCGGTCGTGCCGACCTGAACTCAGTATCGAAGGTCTCTGCCCCAGCAGCTCTTCCCGCTCATAGCCGCTCAACTGGCAAAAAGCGGCGTTCATATCGACAATACAGGCATCCGTATCGGTAATCAGAATCCCCTCAGAAGCGTCATCCAATACCTTGCGCGCCAGGCGCATATGTCCCTCAGCCTGCTTGCGTATGCTGACATTCCGGATAGCCGCAATAGATTGGGGTTCGCCATCCTGAGAGGTATAACTAAGACTGACCTCAATCGGAATCTCCTCACCCGTCTTGGTCAGGGCCACCAGTTCTTTGCGCGCCAACATTGGCTGTGGCCGTTCCGAATCAAATGCATTTTTGACATAATGAGGATGTGAACCACGAAAACGTTCCGGCATCATTTGCTCCAGCTTCATGCCAATCAACTCATCAACCGAATAGCCAAACAGAGACTGCGCCTCAAGATTGGCATTCAGAATAGTACCCGCCGAGCCAACCACGATCATCGCGTCAGGCGCGGCTTTAAGCACATCATCCGCATATTGTTTGGCACTTTCGAGTATTTCATTACTCTTGGTCAGGCGATACAACATCAAAATAACGATGGCACTCACCAACACCAACAGCGGCACCAGCAGCCAGCCCCAATCCATAAATGCCAGCACCTTGGCAATATCCTGTTCAACAGCAATTTCATTGGCCCTGCTGTGTTCCAGGGTCGCCGAGGACAGGTATTCCAATGCCAGCAGCCCGGGTTTATCATCAACCTGTTCTTCCCTATCGACCAACTCTGCGCCCCAGCCTTGATCAACCAGATGCTTCGCTAATTCATACTTTTTGGCATAACGGTCCACCACTTGACGAAACTGAGCAATCGCTGCCTGTTCCTGTGGCGAGATAGCCAGCTGTTTATAACCCTCAATCGCTGCATAGGTATTAGACAGATTGTCATCAATCAACGCTATACGGCTGGCGTCCTGTCGCAGGATAAAGTTTTTAAAATTATGGATAAAACCGCCATAGCCAAAGCTTTTATGGATTCGACTAATGGCATAGGCGCTCTCGGCAGCATGCTTGCTGTCGGTTTGCCAATGTTGTTCAAGGTGTTTTACATATGTTTTCGACGTTGTGCCAAACCACACCAAAACAATGGTGGCCACAAGCACGGTTAACACCACACCGAGTGAATATCGAAAAAAACTGTTCCCAGGCATCCTGTCCAGACCAAAGTTGGTTCAAGTCATTAATTCATCGGCACCTGGCAATGATTTTATAGGAAAGCCCGTTTTAGACTATTTCCCCGGCTGACAGGCTTAAGTTTTTAGCATGGCATCACGCACCTTCATCAACTTGCTGCGCACAGTATCGGCCAGCTCGCCGACACCCGGCTTATCCACCAATTTCAATACCGCTGCCGGATCCATGAAGGCCACCGTGATCGCTCCATCTGTTTCTTCACGCACCACCACGTTGCAAGGCAATAACAAGCCAATGTCAGCATCAGCCTCTATGGCCAGCTTAGCCAAAGATGGGTTACACGCCCCCAAAATACGATAAGGCAAGCGATCGTGATCAATCTTTTTTTTCAAGGTGGCCTTAACATCAATATCAGTCAGTACCCCAAAGCCCTGTGCGGCCAATTCGGCGGTGACTCGCTCGATGGCCTCATCAAAACCATAAGCCACCTGCACACTAAACCCATAGTTGGACATTAATTTTCTCCTTCATCAGTTTTCAATTTAATTATTGGCTACAAATCATATCTGGCCGTTGGCAACAATTGATGCTACACCACTTTCGCCATACCAAAATGCTGTTGCCCTTAAGTATATTTTGATCAGTCCGATCACTGTAGTTCAGAGTCATGCAAGCTGACGAAGTTTCATAACCTTAAATATAAGTGGAGTAGTCTCAATGGCCTTTGAGTCAGTGCACAACTATTACGAGAACCTGGTTTTCATTGAAATTAGAAAAATACTGAAAAAACGCAAGATCAATGTCGATGATAACGACTATCCCGAAGACATTGCCTGTGTTGCGCTCAACCGTTTGCCAACCCGCTACGTGCGCCACCATGTTGACCTGGCCTTCTACCTGACAGTTGAAGAACATGAAATGATCAATGACTCGGTCAAAACAGCCGTTGCCGATGCCTTTATCTTTGTTGACCGTCACCGCCGTTAAGCACACAAATACCGCTATAACTCGTTCAAAACAGCCTGCTAAATGCGCATCATTGCTCTCAAACTAAGCATGACTGCCATGTTTTTTCTGCTTAAGAATGGCATGGGCATCTCGTAACACAAACTCACGAAACACCTGCGCCACCGGCGACAGGCGCTTACTCTTGGGGTGCACCACATACCAGTGGCGCATAATAGGAAAGTCCTGCACATCCAGCACAGCGATACGGTTGGTCTCCAGCTCCAGCTCCAGGGTATGGATTGACACCACTGCCAGCCCCAGGCCCGCTTCCACCGCCTGTTTGATGGCCTCGTTGCTGGTCATTTCCATGCCTGGCTCAAAAGGGATGTCATGCGCCTCAAAGAAACGCTCCATCAGCTGGCGGGTGCCGGAGCCACGCTCACGCACCACAAAGGTTCGATCACGCAGGCGTTCGGGGTCAATATTTTTCTCCTTGACCCAGGGGTGAGCCGCATGGGCAATCACCACCAGCGGATTTTCCATAAACGGTTCGGCTTCCAGGTCCATGTCCTCGGGGGGGCGCCCCATAATCACCAGATCTTTTTCATTATCAGCCAGTTGCCATAGCAGGGTTTCACGATTGGTCACATCAAGTTTAAGCGTCACCGAAGGATATTTCTGACTAAAAGCCGCCAGCAGCTTAGTGCCAAAGGCATTTGCTGTACTGGCCACGGAAACATCCAGGCTGCCACGCCTCACCCCCTTGAGGGCTTCAATCACCTCTTCGGCCTCAGTCAGCTGCTGCGCAATGACCTTGCTGTAGTGATGCATCTCACTGCCCGCCTCGGTGAGAAAAATTTTTTTCCCCACCTGCTCAAATAAAGGTAGACCAACATGCTCCTCTAACTGCTTAACCTGCATGGAAACTGCCGGTTGGGTCAAGTGCAGCTCTTCAGCAGCGCGGGTAAAACCCAAATGTCTGGCCACCGCTTCAAACACCTGTAGTTGCCGAATCGTAATATTCATCTATATCTATGCCTTCACGGAATCAGGTGACAAAATCTATAAGCAATAACTTATCACAATAATCAAAATCACTGACTGTTATTTATGCTAATACCCCTGTAAAGTGTCACACAACTTGGAGACACCCAGATAGGGCGAACAATAAAACCAAGAATTCACCGACCTAGATGTCGGTAATAACGAAAAACAAGATGACTAAAATCTTGTCAATCAACTAGGAGAAAACAATGGATCAATCGAATCGTTACGCAGACCTAAGTTTAGATGAAGCCACGCTACTGAAAGAAGGCAAGCACATCCTGGTTGCCTACACCATGCAACCTGCTGCTGGTTATGGTTACCTGGAAGTTGCAGCTCACATCGCTGCAGAATCTTCTACCGGTACCAACGTTGAAGTTTGCACCACTGATGATTTCACCAAAGACCTTGACGCCATGGTTTATGAAATCGACGAAGCCAAAGGCATCATGAAGGTTGCTTACCCAAGCGACCTGTTTGACCGGAACGTAATCGATGGCCGCACCATGGTCGTTTCTTTCCTGACTCTGGCCATTGGTAACAACCAAGGCATGGGTGACGTTGCCAATCTGCAAATGCAGGATTTTCATGTTCCACCACGCATGCTACAACTGTTTGACGGTCCTTCTAAAGACATCAGCGACATGTGGCGCGTTCTGGGACGTCCTATTAAAGACGGTGGTTACATCGCCGGTACTATCATCAAACCTAAGCTGGGCCTGCGCCCTGAGCCTTTCGCTCACGCGGCTTACCAGTTCTGGCTGGGTGGTGATTTCATCAAGAATGATGAGCCTCAAGGTAACCAGGTTTTCTGTCCAATGAAAAAGGTTATTCCTCTTGTTGTTGACGCCATGAAGCGTGCGCAAGATGAAACCGGCCAGGCCAAACTGTTCTCTGCCAACATCACTGCTGATGATTACCATGAAATGTGTGCTCGTGCTGACTTCGTCCTCGAAGCCTTTGGCCCAGATGCTGACAAAGTAGCATTCCTGGTTGACGGCTATGTTGGTGGCCCAGGTATGGTAACGACTGCCCGCCGTAACTACCCAGACCAATACCTGCATTATCATCGTGCAGGCCATGGTGCAATCACCTCTCCTTCTGCTAAGCGTGGTTACACTGCCTTTGTACTTTCCAAGCTTTCTCGTCTGATGGGTGCTTCTGGTATCCACGTGGGCACCATGGGCTTTGGCAAAATGGAAGGTGGCGCAGACGATCGCAACATCGCCTATATGATTGAGCGTGACGTTGCTGACGGCCCTTTCTACACTCAGGATTGGAACGGCATGAAGCCAACCACACCAATCATCTCTGGCGGCATGAACGCACTGCGTCTGCCAGGATTCTTTGAGAACCTGGGTCACGGTAACGTAATCAACACTTCTGGTGGTGGTTCTTACGGTCATATCGATTCTCCTGCTGCAGGTGCTACTTCTCTGCGTCAGGCATACGAATGTTGGAAAGAGGGTGCAGACCCAATCGAATTCGCCAAAGAGCACAAAGAATTTGCTCGTGCGTTCGAGTCTTTCCCAGGCGATGCCGACAAGATCTTCCCAGGCTGGCGCGAAAAACTGGGCGTACACAAGTAGAACGTACGCAACAGTTAGCAGTATCAAAAACCTCCTGGTTTCGGCCAGGGGGTTTTTTTATATCCGCAACAATGTCATAAAATCTTCACCCCTTTATCTCAAAACCGTAGAAGAACCAAGCCAAAACAAATGTCTCGCAACAACAGACAGGACTAAGCATAAATTTTTATATCAAAGAATGGCCTGCCAGCCTGATGACAACAGCAGGACGCCAACTGCTTACCTTCAAGAGCGTCGACAGCGCCCTGACAGCCTGCGGCGACAGGTACGGCATCACCAAAAACAAGATCATCCCCGCACTCTCACACCCCCCAGCCCAATAACCACCCGCTTACCCGTCCAACACATAAGCAATAACTTATCCAACCAATCAAAAACCCTGACTGTTATTTATATCTCTCCTTACTATAATGAATCACAAGCTAGGTCACTATCATCAGGAGATTTCAATGAGCCAGGTCGACATCGAACAGTACAAAATCAAGCAAGAGCCCTTTTACCAGGTTCAGGATAAAGAAGTTGAGCTGTACGAAGCGGCATACAAACAACGCCTGCCAGTCATGGTGAAAGGCCCTACGGGTTGTGGTAAATCCCGCTTTATCGAACATATGGCCTGGAAACTAGGCAAACCCCTGATCACGGTCGCCTGCAACGAAGATATGACCGCCTCTGACCTGGTCGGCCGCTACCTGCTTGATGCCAACGGCACACGCTGGCTGGATGGCCCCCTGACGGTTGCCGCGCGCCTAGGCGCCATCTGCTATCTGGATGAAATAGTCGAAGCACGTCAGGACACCACGGTTGTCATCCACCCACTGACCGACCATCGCCGCACCCTGCCGCTGGATAAAAAAGGTGAACTGATTGAAGCCCACCCTGATTTTCAGCTGGTTATCTCGTACAACCCTGGCTATCAGAGTCTGATGAAAGACCTAAAACAATCAACTAAACAACGCTTTGTCGGCATGGACTTTGACTACCCCGCCGAATCTGTCGAAACTGAAATCCTGGCCAAGGAAACCGGCTTGGACAGCGACATTGCAGGCAAGCTGGTTCAAATTGGCGTGACCGCCCGTAACCTCAAAGGCCACGGCCTCGACGAAGGCATCTCAACCCGTTTATTGGTTTATGCCGCATGCCTGATCAAAGACGGTGTTAATGCACAAGATGCCTGCAAGATGGCACTGGTACGTCCGATCACTGATGATGCAGACATTCGCTCAACGCTCGACCACGCCATCGACCAGATATTTGGCTGATGCAGGTGGGCATTGCCCACTGTTACGCTGTGGCGGCACTGCCCGCCCGACACACCCCGTCGAACTGGATGAATAAAGGATAAGGTCACGTCATGGTGCAACCATTTCCAACCACTGCAAAAAGCCTCGGCCCCAACTACCCGGGGCTGACACAGGAAGAGCTCGAATTTTATCGCAGCCAGATCAACTGCAACTTTGAACAGCTTGATGCTGTCTTTGAAGACTGCATGATGGAAGCCAAAGCGCTGCTGTCAGAGCAAGGCATCAAGGATTATCTCGACGGTGCCTCGCTGGTGACCATGATTGGTCGCGGCTTTGACCCCATTCTCACCTATCTGGAAGAGATGCCCAAGGTCGCCCATGATCTAGGCGGTGAAACCCTGTCGCTGATATCACAATCGGTCTGGCAACTGTCACGCACCCCAAACAGCAAGGCCATCCCCGCCTTTTTACAGACCATTGGTGAGGCAGCACGCCGCCTCGGCAGCAAGGAATCACTGCAACAATATGTTGAAATGGTGATGGCAATGATGTTGAACACCACCAAGTCCATCCACGGCATTCATGCGACCCACCCCAGCCCCGGCGCCATCGACCTGTTTAAACAGATGCCGCGCCTACTCAATCAGCTATCGCTGGTGGGACTGAAAAAATGGATCGAATATGGCGTCAAAAATTACAACAACCACCCCGAACGAC
>JAJRUN010000037.1 GCA_024277755.1 Gammaproteobacteria bacterium
CCGACTGGAAAAAATGGATCACCGCCAAGTCCGGCAAGAAAGTCAAAGCCCGCCAGCCCGGCGACGGCAACCTGAAACCGATCGAAGATGCGCCGGGCAGCTATGTGAAAGTAAAAGGGGCCTGACCGGCCGCAAAACCACACCAGGAGTTGGATTTCTGTCTGGATTTCATGCTAACATCGTGTTCATGCTGTGTTCAGGTAATAGATATTAGGCCGGCATTGTCAGACAAAAAATAATTTCAGGAAACACTCAGATGAAGACGAAAACACAAAAACTCAACCCGCTACTTGCTGCAGCATTGATGCTCACCACATTTGGCGCAGCGCAAATTGTTGAACCTCGAACTGCCCAGGCACTGGATGGTTGTGGTCGTTTGAACCAGAAAGCCTGCAAGGCTATCCACCCGGGACCGCGGTGTGTAAAAGGGCTGAAAGTCAAAAAGAAAGTCTGTGTTGCCAAAAAAGCAAAGGCACAGAATATCGACAAAATCATGCGCAAACGTGCCAGGGCCATTCTCAAGCAGACCAGTGCTCAGCGCAAACTTCTCAAAAATATTCGCAAATGTGTTGCCAAGAGTTCCCGTCGTAAAGCCTTCAAAAAAGCCTTGAATGCAAAAAACCCGAATGCCGCATATAATGCGGTTTCAAAGTGCCTTTCTTCCCGCCAGGTGGGTACGCTGCGGGCTGTTCCGCGCGGGGCCGGCCGGACAAAAGCCAAAACTTTTAATACCATGACTATTGGCATTGGTGCCGGTGGAGTTGGCGGGTTTGGCGTCAGCGGTTCGG
Organism: Gammaproteobacteria bacterium; assembly: GCA_024277755.1. Lineage (GTDB taxonomy): Bacteria > Pseudomonadota > Gammaproteobacteria > Tenderiales > Tenderiaceae > Tenderia. The sequence goes on from JAJRUN010000037.1 coordinate 789, forward strand.
CAGGTATTGTGATCAATTTTAACCGGGCAGGTTCAGCTGTCCGCTTTTATACATCCGGCGCAGCGGCAAAAGGCATTGGTCTGGCCCTTGGTGCTGATGTCCAGGTTGGCCTTTCGACCTCAAGGATGCCGAGCGGGCCAAAAACCGAACTGGGCAGCAGCATTGTCTTTGCCGGCAAGTTTCTTCTCGGCGGCAGTGCTTCTATCGACTTCAACCGCTATGGTGGCAAAATTATCAACCCAGTAAACATCGAGTTTGAAGGTTTTGGTATCGCAGGTGGTGCTGGCGTGGGTGTAGAACTCGGCACCCGACACAACACCAAGACAAAAATTTGGTAAGTGATTGGCAGCCATATCATTGATGCAGGCTGCCACACTCTTCCCATAACAGTTCTCATTTGCAAAAGACGATGGAACGATGAATTTTATTCAGAAACAACCTGCCGGCAAACCGGCAAGCAGAACACTGCAAAAATCAACACTGGCTGTACTTGGCGCAATTGCCATGCTGATAACCGGCACTGGTGCAATCGCCCAGAATACTGAAAACAAGAAAACTTTCCAGAAAAGTTATATGCTGGACGCCATATACAATTACAGTGCACGCAGCATAGAGCTTACCGCCAATACGGGCTGCATGAGTTCAACATTACGCCATCTTGGCAACAATATCCGTTTCGAGGTGGATGAAGGAAGAGCCCTGATCACCGGAACGGGATGGTTTACCTATAAGGCATCAAAATTAGGGATTGGGTCTGCCGATTGTAATGGTGCAGCAAAGCAGATCATCACAGTGCCTAATGTGGATGCGCGCCGCTATTCGGTATTGATAAACGGAAAGTACCGTGGTGTTCTCGATTTCACCCGGTCCTCCAAACCTGCCAGGCTGACCGACCTGTGGGCCGCCACCAGAAAATCCGATTTTTTGACCAGAATGCAACTCACAAACACCTATGCATCGGTCAATCTGGATAACTGGGCATCACGGAATGCAGCCAGCGTCATGGATCTGTTTCGCCCGATCACAAAAGGCCACCCTGAATCACTGGAAGGTCGCCCGGAGATGGAAGTTTCCATGAGCGGTGGACCCAATGCAATCACTGTCAAGATAACCAACTACGGATATCTTGATGATTCTGTGGCTGGCGGCAGGTATTACGGTGTGGTCACCCGGAAAGGCAGTAACTGGTATCTGGATTCCCTGTGGCAGCAAAACCTCTGCGCCCGGGGTAAAAACGCCGGTCAGTGGATCAAGGGTCCCTGTTTGTAAACACAATAGGCGGGGCCATAGCGCCTGTCACGAGAGTTCAGTCTTGATTTATTACGACCAGATGTCATAATATCTACAGCCATTATAGCTTTTACAGAAACCAATAAAATGCTCTCCATCGGCCAACTGGCTAACCGCACCGGGGTTAAAATTCCCACCATTCGTTATTATGAAAAACTCGGATTGATCCAACCGCCCCATCGCTCGCAAGGCAATCAGCGCCGCTATGAACCTGACGCCCTCAAGCGCCTGAGCTTTATCAAGCATAGCCGTGATCTTGGTATAAAAATCAAGGCCATACACGAATTGATTGACCTGAGCGAAAATCCGCAAAAACCCTGCGCTGAAGCTGATCGCATTGCTCGTGAACATCTCAGCGACATCCAGAATAAAATCGCCAGTCTGCATCTCCTTGAAAAAGAACTCAAACGCATTTCATCCCAGTGCCACGGTAAAACCGTCGGCCAGTGCTACGTTATTCAGTCTCTTTCAGATCACACCATGTGTCTCGATGATCATTGAGGGCCGTCTATCCCGCCAACCCGTCAAGAATGGGGCAATCAGGCCGGTCATCACCATGACAGTTTTGCACCAGATCCGACAGGGTTTTACGCAACCCCTTAAGCTCGGCGATTTTTTTATCAATCTCTTCAAGGTGCCGCGCTGCCAGGGATTTCACATCGGCACTTGCCCGGCTGCCGTCTTCATATAGCGACATTAACTGGCGGCATTCGTCAATCGAAAAGCCCAGCGAGCGGGCCCGACCGAGAAAGCGCAATTTGTGGATTTC
>JAJRUN010000038.1 GCA_024277755.1 Gammaproteobacteria bacterium
CAATCACGAGTAAAAATGGCTAATATTCTCCTGCTTTTCGTTAGAAAACTTGTCAATAGCTCGCTATTAACTGCATTTTCTGCCTCAATCAGAAAAATATTAGCTCATTTTTCTTTCGCACCTGTATCGTGCAAAGGTCTCGTACTTAATATTTGGCACTAAAAGCATTTTGGCCGTCAGCACACAACTAGGGTATAACCTTAGCCCAATGATCAAGCCCGCAGCAAAACAAATTTCAAACATCTCTCCGGCCAGCCAGCGTGAACGTTTCGCCTGGTGCATGTACGACTTTGCCAACTCAGGTTTTACCACCGTGGTATTAACCGCTGTCTTTAACGCCTATTTTGTCGGCGTGGTCGCCGCAGACCTCAATACAGACCAAAACGGCCATGCCACCCTGCTTTGGGCCATAGCAATGGCCATCGCAAACGGCCTGGTATTACTCTGTGCCCCCATACTTGGCGCGATTGCCGATCATTCCGCGACAAAGAAGCGTTTTCTTATTATTACCACCCTGGGCTGCGTGCTTTTTACCTCACTGCTCAGTCTGGTTGGCCCCGGCGATATCGCACTTGGAATGACACTGGTGATCCTGGCCACCATCATGTTTGCCGCCGGAGAAAACCTTATCGCCGCCTTCCTGCCGGAAATCACCACCCCGGATCGGATCGGGCGTCTGTCTGGATATGGCTGGGGTATAGGTTACATCGGCGGCTTGCTCACCCTTGGCCTGTGCATTGTTTATATAGACTGGGCTCAGGCACAAGGGCTCAAACCACAGGACTTCGTTCCCACAACCAATCTAATCGTTGCTGTTATTTTTGCTCTGGCGGCCCTGCCAACCTTATTATGGCTCAAGGAGCGTGCCGTTAGCAGCGAACCACTCAGTCTGAAAAAACACATAAAGGCAGGTGCTAACCGTCTCAAACACACCCTTAAACACGCTCGCCAACATCAGGACCTGTTTCGTTTTCTGCTCACCCTGACCATTTATCATGCGGGCATCAATACCGTCATCGTCCTGGCAGCCATCTATGCCCAGGAAGTCATGCAGTTCACCACCAAAGACACACTCATGCTCATCATGGTCGTCAATATCACCGCGGCCATCGGCGCCCTGGCCTTTGGTCACATCCAGGATCACATCGGTTCAAAAGTCAGCCTTATTTTTACCCTGCTGATCTGGATCATCGCCATTGGCATCATCTATAGCGCTACCGAAACCGATACGTTTTGGCTGGCGGCCAACCTGATTGGTTTTGCCCTGGGTGCCAGCCAATCAGCCGGCCGAGCCATGGTAGGGCAATTTGCCCCACCGCAACGCAGTGGTGAATTTTTTGGCCTGTGGGGTCTGGCAATCAGACTGGCCGCCATCATTGGGCCGCTTACCTATGGTGCAACCATCTATCTAATGCAGGGCAATCACCGTTTGGCAATCCTTTCCACCCTGCTGTTTTTTATTCTCGGTTTGATCTTATTGCTGACAGTCAATGAACAACGCGGCAAACAGGCAGCCTTGCAAGATCATTGGAATGGCTAATTCTGCCAGGCACGCAGCAGCCGGGGCTTATTCATGGCCAACCACTGCAAGGCCATAATCACAGCCGCCGAATTCAGTCGACCGGACTCAATCCAGTTCATCGCTTCATCAAATCCAACCGTCACCACACGAATGTCTTCATTTTCATGATCCAGACCATGAACACCGCCAGCCTTACTGGCATCAACCCGGCCACAAAATAGTTCAATCGTCTCACTACACGCCCCGGGACTGGGATAATAACGACAGATTCGCTGCAAATCAGTAACCTCACAGCCCGACTCCTCAATAGATTCCCGTAGAGCAACCTCCTCAGCGGTTTCTCCCTCACCAATCATGCCAGCCACAATCTCTGTCATCCACGGGCCACCCGGGTCATGCAAGGCACCAATACGAAACTGTTCGATCAACACCACCTGATCAAGGTGTAGATCATAAGGCAACATAGCCACCGCATGACCACGTTCAAATAATTCACGACTCATCTCTTCACTGATCCCACCTTCAAACAAGGTATGCCGTAATCGATATTTATCAATACGAAAAAACCCCTGGAAACAGGTCGTCTGCTTAACAACATCAACATCACCATATTTCATTGTTCTTCCTTCGATCAGTTAACTGTTTTCAATATTGCCACAGAGAAACTGACACTGTTACATAAACAGGTAAGTCAAGAATTTTTAATATTCAAGAAAATGCAAACACTGTCGTGAACGTATATAGTAAATGCGTGCAGCAATAAGGCGTTGGGGCCTTAGGCATATAACAACAATAACCCGCTAGGATTTCTCTATGTATAACAATGATGAAGACGACTGGATTGAACCCGAAGAAATCTTTATGGGAAAAGACAACCCCTTATCCTCAGGCGTAACACTGAGTGATCAGGATTTTCCTAAAACGCTCTACATTCTGCCACTATCAGACCGGCCTTTTTTCCCGGCACAAACACTGCCCATTTTAATGGCTGAAGACCCCTGGGTAGACACTGTCAAAAGAATCGGCGAAACCAAGGCGCAGGTTGGTGGTGTGTTACTGGTGCGCAGTGAAGATGAAGAAGATGCCAGCGCCGAAGATTATTGTCAGATTGGCAGTGTTATCCAGCTACACCAACCCACCCGTGCTGATGGCAAGCTGCAATTTATTGCCGAGGGTCTACGCCGTTTTAAAATAAAAAAATGGATCTCGACCGAACCGCCTTACCTGGCCGAAGTTGAGTATCCGGATGAAACCCTATCTAAAAACTCAGAGCAAACTAAGGCCTATGCCATGGCCATCATCAACACCTTAAAAGAGCTGGTGCCGCTTAATCCGCTCTACAGTGAAGAATTAAAATATTTTCTGGATCGCTTCGGCCCAAATGACCCATCACCACTGACTGACTTTGCTGCTGCGCTGACCACCGCCGACAAGGAAGAATTACAAGACATACTCGAAACCATCAATATTCACCGCCGCATGCAAAAGGTGCTGGTTTTAATCAAAAAAGAGTTCGAAGTTGCCAAACTACAGGTCAAGATTCGCCATTCAGTGGAACAAAAAATCAGCGAACATCAGCGCAAATTTTTTCTCCGCGAACAACTCAAGGTCATCCAGAAAGAACTGGGCATCGCCAAGGATGACCGCCAGGCTGACATTGACAAATTCAACAAGCGTCTCGATGAACTCGTGGTGCCCGAACCTGTTGCCGTGGCCATTAATGAAGAATTGGATAAGCTGCGCATTCTCGACGCCAGCTCACCTGAATATGCCGTCACCCGCAATTATCTTGACTGGACCACCATGCTGCCCTGGGGACTGTACACAAAAGACAAATTCAATCTGAAAGAAGCGCGTACCCTTCTCGACAAAGACCATGATGGTCTGAGTGATGTCAAAGATCGCATCATAGAATTTCTGGCGGTGGGCTCACTCAAGGGCGAAATTTCCGGCTCTATCATCCTGCTGGTGGGTCCACCCGGTGTCGGCAAGACCTCCATCGGCAAATCCATTGCCCATGCCCTGGGGCGCGAGTTCTATCGTTTCTCAGTCGGCGGCATGCGCGATGAGGCCGAGATCAAGGGCCACAGACGCACCTACATCGGCGCCATGCCCGGCAAGGTCGTGCAGGCGCTTAAAGATGTGGGCAGTGCCAACCCGGTCATCATGCTCGATGAGATCGACAAGATGGGCAGCTCCTACCGCGGCGACCCGGCCTCAGCCATGCTTGAGGTGCTGGATCCTGAGCAAAACTCCGAATTTCTTGATCACTATCTCGACGTCCGCCTAGATCTCTCCAAGGTGTTGTTCATCTGCACCGCCAACACCCTCGACACCATTCCCGGGCCACTGTTGGATCGAATGGAGATCATTCGCCTGGGTGGCTACATCACCGAAGAAAAGGTGGAGATTGCCAAAAACCATCTGTGGCCACGCCAATTGCAAAAGACAGGCCTGAAAAAGAGTGAACTAAAGGTCACCGACTCAGCCTTGCGCCACGTCATCGAAGGCTACGCCCGTGAGGCCGGTGTCCGCAACCTGAACAAACAATTGGGACGTATGATACGCAAGGCAGTGGTGGAGTTCGTCAACAAACCACGCTCCAAGAAACAAAAAAACATCACCATCAAGGATGTTGAGAAATACCTCGGCCAACCATTCTTTCGCAAAGAAAAACTGCCTAGCGGTGTCGGCATCGTCAACGGCCTGGCCTGGACCTCACTGGGCGGGGTAACGCTAACAATCGAAGCATCACACATTCACAACCTGAATCGTGGTTTTAAACTGACAGGGCAACTGGGGGATGTAATGAAGGAATCAGCCGAGATTGCCTACAGCTACATCCTCGCCAACATCAAAAGTTTTGGCGGCGACCCAAGCTTTTTCGACAAGGCCTTCCTGCATCTGCATGTCCCTGAAGGGGCGACACCCAAGGACGGCCCCAGCGCTGGCATTACCATGGCCACGGCACTGTTATCACTGGCACGGAAAAAGAAACTCACCCGCCAGCTGGCCATGACCGGCGAACTCACCCTCACCGGCCAGGTCTTACCGGTGGGAGGCATCCGTGAAAAAGTCATTGCCGCACGACGTAATCGTGTCATGGAATTGATCTTGCCGGACGCCAATCGCAAAGACTTTGAAGAGCTGCCCGAGCATATACAGGAAGGCATGACAGTACACTTTGCCAAACACTATAAAGATGTTGCTGAAGTGATTTTCGCTACCAACCACTAGTATGAATGAGCAAAACAAACACAGCGGCCTGCTCGGGCCGCTATTATTTATTCTGTGTTTGATTATCACGATCATCTGGCTCAGCAGTGGTTCATCCAACCAGGCCCGTCAACACAACTGGACCAATGGTTGGCAGGCAGTAACGCCATTACAACTGGCCCGCCGTGCCCCCGCAGCAGCTACATATAACGGTTACATCTATGTGATCGGCGGCATCGACGCCGATGATCGCTACGTCCAGCCGGTGGAATATGCCGCCATTCATGAAGATGGCAGCCTTGGCCCATGGCAACAAACCAGCCCAATCAACGAGGGGCGCTTTTACAATGCCGCCATTGCCAGCCATGGTTTTATCTATACCTTTGGCGGCGGCAGCGGTCATACCGGCAAACAGAACTACCCAATTGCCTCAGTCGAACGCGCCCAAATTCTTTCTGATGGTTCACTGGGACCATGGCAGGTCATCAGCCAGATGCTAAGCCCGCGCCGCGGTCTGAAAACCGTTATCCATGGCAACACCATCTATGCCATTGGCGGCTATGACGGCCGCTTTCTCAAATCCATAGAACGCACCAGCGTTCAGCCCGATGGTTCGCTCAGCCCCTGGCAGATGGAGCAGCACGAATCCATCATCGATCGCTATATCCATTCGGCAACCATCGCCGGTGATTACATTTACCTGCTTGGCGGCCACATGAGAAACCAGAACCAGGCCAGCTATCGCGATGTTGAGTCCAGTAAAATAATGAACAACAAACAGCTCAGCCCCTGGCAATTAACAAGTCACGGACTGCAAACACCGCGACTGGTGGCCGAATCATTCAGCCTCGGGCAATATCTATACATCGCTGGCGGGCACACCGGCAATCAGCGTCTTAACAGTGTTGAGGTAACCAGGATAGATAATAATGGTCAGCGACAAGCGTGGCGCTACACCTCACCCCTGCCTGTTGCCCGCAGCGCCTACGCCGCAACCACCTACAAAAACTTCGTCTACCTGTTAGGCGGCGCGGGTAACGGTCAACCCTTAAACGGCGTCGATATGGCTAGCGCCAACTTACGTGGCGAGCTGGGCTATGAACGTTAACAAACTCAACCACGAGCAACTGGATTACTGGGTGGCCAAGGCAAAAAATATTGCCCTCATTCCCCACCCCGGCGGCAACGGTTATCTGTATTCACCCCACCCTGACATGGCTGCACGACGTTGGGCACCAAGCCGTTACTGGTCACAGGGCGGGCCGATTATTGAAGAAACTCACATCGACCTGATCTGGGACTGGGAGACAGCCAGCGAATGGTCTGCCTCTATCGACCCCGACATCAACACCCATGGCAAAACAGCACTAGAGGCGGCCATGAAGGCCTTTGTCATTTCCCATCTGGGCGAGGATGTCGGCTAATGGAATGTCTGGATACCCAGCTGATTTACAGCCGCCGTACGGACCGGCAAATCATTGAGGTCAGCCAGAATGCTGATTACCGCCTGCTGCGCACCGATAATATTGCCGTACAAAGCGTACTGCTGCGCAACAAACCGGAACAATTGGTACTGCCATACATGCAAGCCATGATGGCTGCATTTTTATTCCAGCCATCACCCCGGAAAATCCTGTTATTTGGTTTAGGCGGCGGCGATATGGTGCGTCAGCTGCATTTCCAACGCCCTGATTCACAAATCACAGCAGTGGAAATTGACCCTGCTATTGTCGAAATCAGTCGTGAGTATTTTGATCTGCCCGATTCAGACAAGGTAACAATCAAGATTGATGATGCTGCACACTTCCTGCACCAAGACAGCCAGCACTACTCAATGATGCTGATTGATATCTACAGTGGCAAAGAAGTGCCTGCCCTGTTGCAACAACCGGACTTCTACCAACGCTGTCACCAACAGCTCGAAGACAACGGCGTGCTGATACTAAACCTACTGACCAGCAATGCAGATAAATTCAAGCAGACCCTGTGGCTGATTCGACATCAATTTGATCATTCAACCCTGTGCCTGACCATTCCCGGACACACCAACATCATTATCTTTGCATTCAAAAAGAGACCGGCTGAACTTGAACAAACGGCACTATTACACAAGGCCAAACAATTAAAACAGACAACAGAATTGGAACTTGAGGGCTGGGCAACTCAATTTTTCGCCACCAACCCAACGGAAAATGGAGAACTGATTTTCTAACAGGCTAAGGGCTTAACTTGTTAAGCAGTAACATCAATATTGCGCCCCAGATTTGGAGGCAATTTCTCAGTAGGGATTTTCTGTGTCTCCTGAACAACACTGTTAAGCAGTTTACCAACCGACTCAACAGCCACATCCGCCACCTTCTTCTGCACTGTAATCGCGACCGGATTAACCGAACTGTTTTTACTCGTCTGACTGGCTGTATTCATCACACCGCTGATATCCATACTATAACTCCTGAGTTTGGACCCAACATCCGCTGTGAGATCAAATTAAAGCAACTACCACTCAGGTTATCGGCAACAAAAGTACCTGACTTTAGTAAGGTGTCCACCTCTGATTAAGTGAGCAAATTAACTGTGCCACCACAAACATCATGCCACCTGGTTAAAATTTCAACAGCCTGCTAGTCACAAGGCAACCACAATTGTATCCGCGCCCCACCCAGCCCGGCGCGTGAAATACTCAGTTTTCCACCATAAAGCGCCACGATATCCCGCACCATGGCCAACCCAAGGCCATAGCCACCGACCTGACTGTCTGCCCGGCCACCTCTGGCCAACACCGTATCCACATCCTTTGCATCAATGCCCGGACCGTCATCCGCAATTTCCATAATCAAACCCGGCTCTGTTGATTCAACTGACGAGTCACGTCGAATATTGAGTTCAACTTGCCCTTCTGCCCATTTATAGGCGTTATCCAACAGGTTTCCCAGCAGCTCCATGACATCACCCTCCTGACAGCGAAACGCCAATCCATCCTCCACCTCAGCCCGACACACAACTCCTTTGTCGGCATAGACCTTGTTCAGGGCTCTGATGATCTTGTCCGTCATGGCAGCCAGATCAACCGGAGCCATCAGTGCCGTTCGCCCTGACGTGGCCGCCCGCTGCAACTGGTATTGAACAATCTGATCCATACGCGCCACCTGTTCTTCAATACTCGACTGCAAACTCTCCGCCGATGGCTGACTCGCCTCCACGGCACCACGCAACACCGACAACGGCGTTTTAAGGCTGTGGGCCAGATCACCCAAACTGGCCTGATAACGTTCTTCCTGCTCGTTACTGGTTCGAATCAAGGCATTCAGATTTTCTGTCAACCCGCGTAATTCTTTAGGATAGTTGCCCTGCAAACGTAAATTCCGACCGGTCTCAATATCGCGTAAATCCTCTGCCACTTTCCTCAGAGGGGCCAGCCCCCAGCGTAGAATCAAAGTCAACATCAGCAGCAATACCAGGGTCACACCCGCCAGCCAGCCCCATAGACTTTGCCGAAACGCCCGCTGCTGCTGTTTAAAGCGTTCCAGGCTTTCCGCCACCACAAAGGTATAACCGTCCTTGAACTGCTGTTTATCTCCCCAGGTCATGCCCAGACTGTAAACCAACACCGGTTCAGCCATTGATGTGGTCATTTTCTGATAACGCGTGACCCCCCGTTCCAGACCCTGTGACACGGGAATAGTCATGCCGTTCATGGACGGCGAAGACCACACTACCAGACCGTTATTAGCGATAATTTTGGCATACAGGCCGGAATATTCAGTAAAGAAACGTGGTTCAGGCAAGGCATAGACAAGCTGAATGCCACCAGACTCGTCCATCTCTGCCGATGCGATCAATGCATTCAGGTGTACCGGCAGACGTTCTTTGAATGCCTCCTCGGAATTGGCGTAAAAAGACCTTTCAAGGGTCACCCCGGTCAAGCCAAGAAAACCGAACAGAATAATGCCTGCGGCGATCAACATGCGGCTGTTGATGGAAAGGGTCATGCGTCATCCTGCGGCAATGAAAAGCGATACCCCCGGCCACGCAAGGTCTCAATCGGCTGCAAGCGATTATCAGGGTCAAGCTTGCGCCGTAAACGGCCAATAAATACCTCGATAACATTGCTATCGCGCTCAAAATCCTGATCATAGATGTGATCGGTTAAAACAGTTTTCGAAATCACCTGACCGGCATTCACCATCAGATATTCCAGCACTTTGTACTCATAGGCAGTCAATTCCAGGCTGCTGCCATTCAGGAGTACCTGTTGTGTCGACGTATTCAGATTAACCGGCCCAAACACAATCTCAGCCTGAGACAAGCCCGCCGCACGACGCACCAGCGCCTTGATGCGCGCCACCAGCTCTTCAATATGAAAGGGCTTGACCAGATAATCATCAGCCCCGGCATCCAGGCCATCAACCTTGTCCTGCCAACGGCCTCGGGCCGTCAGCAACAACACCGGAAAGCTCTGACCGCTGCTGCGCAACTGTTGCAATAATTCAATACCGGAAAGCTTGGGCAAACCAATATCCACCACGGCAATGTCGATAGGATACTCCCTGGCCAGATACAGTCCCTCTTCGCCATCGGCAGCGGCATCCACCGCATAACCCTCAGCCTTAAAACGCTGTTGTAGCTGCTGCCTCAATTCCGCTTCATCTTCAACAATCAAAAGTCGCATAGCTCTACCCGATACAAGAGAAACAACCATAAGAATAACCGAACACAGAAACAGAAACAGAAACAGAAACAGAAACAGAAACAGCTTTGCAGCTAAAGAGCCGCAATAAAAAAGCCCCAGGCTATCGAAGTGCAATATCGATACTGCCCGGGGCGATGAAGCAACCTCCATTCAAAAAGAAGGCTGTTTATTAATTCAGGCTCATAATAAAGTCTGCCAGTTTGCCAATATTTTCATCATTCACCCGTGGTGAATAAGGAGGCATGGGCACACCGCCCGTCACAGAAGTCCAGTTACCTCTACTGCCCTTTTTGATGGAGTTGACGATACGGTCACGGTCTTTAACCTGAGCAGCAATGTCTTTCCATGCCGGGCCGACCACCTTGGCTTCAATGCTGTGACAAGCCATACAACCACTCTTTTTGGCCAGCTCAAAATCAGCCATAACCGGTGCGGCAATAAAGGCCGAAGCCAAAACTGCAGAAGCGATAATACCTTTCATAAATTTCTCCTCATAGATAGAAGTAAGTCCTTCACCCCATCCTCATGGATAAGGCAAAACCCTGCAGGGTTAAACAGACTTTAGCTAAACCAAGCTGAATAAGGGCTGAATGAGAAACCATAAAACACAACACAATTGCCGCAACAACAAAAAACAACTGCTACGGTAACACCTTAGCCTAGGCAGAACGCCGCAGCGCTTCAATTCGTTCATCCAGAGGGGGGTGGCTCATGAATAATTTTTTGATGCCAGTACCCAGCCCGCCGGCAATACCAAAAGCAGCCAGCTGATCAGGCAAGTCCGCCGGAGCTGTTCCCTGTTTGAGACGTTCCAAGGCGGCAATCATTTTCTGACGGCCTGCCAGACTGGCACCACCCTCATCCGCACGAAACTCACGCTTACGACTAAACCACATAACAATCGTTGACGCTAAAATACCCAACACGATCTCAGCAACAATTGTCGTAATCCAAAACGCCGGACCATGGCCACGCTCATTTTTGAACACCACTCGATCGACCACCTGACCAATGACACGCGACAGGAAGATGACAAAGGTATTCACCACCCCCTGAATCAGAGCCAGGGTAACCATGTCGCCGTTGGCCACATGGGCAATTTCATGACCCAATACGGCCTCGACCTCATCCTTATTCATGTTCTGCAACAGGCCATTGCTCACTGCGACCAAAGCATTATTGCGGTTCATTCCAGTAGCAAAGGCATTGGGGGCCGCTGAAGGAAATATCGCCACCTCAGGCATACCGATGCCGGCACGTTCGGCCTGGCCTTTAACCGTCGCCACCAACCAGCGCTCGATCTCATTGGCAGGCTGCTCAATCACCTTGGCACCGGTGGTGCGTTTGGCCATCCACTTGGAAATCGCCAGTGAAATAAAGGAACCCCCAAAGCCGAATACTGCAGCAAAGATCAACAAGGAATTCAAGTTTAGATCAACACCCTGCTCATCGAGAATGCTTTCCACACCCAACAGACGCAGTGAAATGCTCAGCACGACAATGATTGCCAGGTTAGTGGCCAAAAACAAAAATATACGTTTCATCTATCCTCCAAACATAAATAGCAGGCCGTCTAATGCGGCATCAGGTTTGTATGATGGGGGCAAACCACAAAAGTTCAAGCAAAAACAATCATTTCAGGGAGAACGAGACAACTGACTGACTGGCACTATCGTTGCACTGCCACAGCGTTTGCCCTGGCCCCACCAATTGGACTAGCGAATAAGCGCCCTTGACTACTTCTCTTCCACCTGGGTCATATCAACCTTCTGAAAACCACGTGGTAATTTATTGCCACGCCGGCCTCGCTCACCAGAATAATGCTCGAGATCTGCAAGTTTGAAACTGGTATGGCGCTGACCACAGTACAGTGTCAATTTCTGTTGCGATGACACACTTTTTATTGCAACTGCAAATTCTTCACGACTAGCCACCCGGGCAGAAGGAATAGCAATAATTTTATTGCCCTTACCTTTGCTTAATTCAGGTAGCTCTGCCAGCGGAAAGACCAACATCCGCCCTTCAGTGGTAATGGCCGCCACCATTGCAGTTGCCACTTCACTGATTGGTGCTGGCGGTAATACCTGCGCCCCTTTGGGTACATTCAGAACTGCCTTACCATTTTTATTTTTGGTCATCAGGTCACCCAGCTTGGCAACAAAGCCATAACCAGCATCAGAAGCCAACAGATACCTGTCACTCTCAGCCCCCATGATCACAGCAACAAAAACGGCACCTGCTGCTGGCTTTAAACGCCCAGTCAGCGGCTCGCCCTGACCACGGGCTGACGGCAGAGTATGGGCCGGCACAGCATAACAACGACCATTTGAATCGATGAATACCGCCTGCTGATTGCTGCGGCCACACGCAGACGAGAGAAAACCGTCTCCTGCCTTGTAATTCATGGTTGAGGCATCGATTTCATGCCCCTTGGCTGAACGCACCCATCCCTTTTCTGACAACACCACGGTTACCGGTTCGGCGGGCGTCAGGGCCGATTCATCCATAGCCTCAGCGGCATCTCGAACCACAATCGGCGAACGTCGATCATCACCAAACTTCTCCGCATCTTCCAGCAATTCGTTGCGAATCAAGCTCTTCATGCGCTGTTTAGAACTGAGGATCTTCTCCAGTTTATCCCGTTCACTGGCCAGCGACTCCTGCTCGGCTCTGATATTCATCTCTTCAAGACGAGCCAGTTGCCGCAGCTTGGTATCCAGAATGTAATCGGTCTGTTCTTCGGTCAGCTCAAAACGCTGCATCAATACCTGTTTAGGTTTGTCCTCGGTGCGGATGATGTGGATCACCTCATCCAGGTTGAGATACGCAATCAACATGCCTTCCAGCAAATGCAGCCTGCGATTGACCTTATCGAGACGATATTGCAACCGCCGCCTCACTGTCTCGGTACGAAACACCAGCCACTCTTGCAACATCATCAACAGGCTCTTGATCTGTGGCTTACCATCAATGCCGATGACATTGAAATTGGCACGGTAAGTACGTTCCAGATCAGTGCTGGCAAACAGGTGCAACATCAACGCATTGACATCAATACGATTTGAACGCGGCGTAATCACCAGTCGAGTCGGATTTTCATGATCAGATTCATCACGCAGATCTTCCACCATCGGCAGCTTCTTGGCATTCATCTGCGCCGCAATCTGTTCCAGCACCTTGGCACCTGAGACCTGGTGCGGCAATGCGGTGATGATGACATCGCTGTCCTCACGCTCATACACAGCGCGCATGCGAATGCTGCCATGACCCGTCTGATACATTTTTTCAAGGTCGGCACGCGGGGTAATAATTTCGGCCTCAGTAGGGTAATCCGGCCCCTGCACATGCTCACACAGAGCTGCAATGTCAGCCTTTGGTTCATCCAGCAGACGAATACAGGCACTGATCACCTCACGCATATTATGTGGCGGAATATCCGTAGACATGCCCACGGCAATCCCCGTGGTGCCGTTGAGCAGCACATTAGGCACACGGGCAGGCAACACCGAAGGTTCTTCCAGCGTGCCATCAAAATTAGGCGTCCAGTCCACCGTGCCCTGGCCAACTTCACTCAACAGCAATTCCGAATACGCCGTCAGCCGTGACTCGGTATAACGCATCGCCGCAAAGGATTTTGGATCATCAGGCGCGCCCCAGTTACCCTGGCCATCGACATAGGCATAGCGGGTCGAAAATGGCTGAGCCATTAACACCATCGCCTCGTAACAGGCCGAATCACCATGAGGATGGAACTTGCCCAGCACATCACCCACAGTACGGGCTGATTTTTTAAATTTGACCGTGGCCGTCAGACCCAGCTCCGACATGGCATAAACAATGCGGCGCTGAACCGGCTTAAGCCCATCCCCCACATGCGGCAAGGCCCGGTCAAGAATGACGTACATCGAATAGTCGAGATAAGCCTTTTCGGTGAAGGTCTTGAGCGGGAGTTGCTCAACCCCCTGATCTTGGCGCGGTTTTGTATCACTCATTCACTGTTGCCTGTTGCTTACTTCAAAGCGGATTATTATAGCCGCTAAAAAAAATAAAGGGATGGCAAGCCATCCCTTTATTTTTATGTATCTAAATGGCTATTCCCCAGGCCAGGGCACCACCAGAATCGAACGTAGATAAGCGACCAGATCCTCAATCTCAGCATCTTTCAGTTCCATACCCCAAATTGGCATCACCGAAGAACGGCCCATCGCCTCACCACCATTAGTGATAATCAGTTTTTTATACAAATCCGTTTTATCACTGCGGGTCAAGTCAGCTGGCGGTGGATCAAACAACACCGAGGCCCGTCCCATTCCATCACCATTCACGCCATGGCATAGAATACAGTTGGTCTTGAATACCACTTCACCACGACTTTGAGGATCAGTCACCATGGATAGAAACCTCACGAGATCTTTAACCTGTTCCTCAGACAGCTCATCGCCCCATTCCGGCATAAACTTAGAACGCCCCACCGCAGAACCACCACCCCGAACAATTTTTTCAAAGAACTCAGGCGTCTGCTTGTTGATTGCCAACGACAAACCTTCGCCCACCGTGGTAATCGCCTTGCCATCAGCTTTCTCACCATGACACAAAACACAATAGGTTTTGTATACCAGGCTGCCACGTACAGCTTGTTTGACCTTGGCTCGAGCAACCTTCATTACCTTGCGGATTTCCTTGCGAGAAGCCCGCATCTCTTTCTTGGCTGTTTTAAGCTCTGCTGCACTCATATCCGCAGCAGCAAAACTTTTCTGAGTCGGTGCGATCATAAACAACACACCCGACAAAACAGCGGAAAGAATTGCCGTACTTGTCACACTCATTTTCATCTTGCGCATAAAAATATCCTTAAAAACGGGCAGAAACTACTGTTCTGGCAATGGCAATGGCACGACAAGAATGGTTCGGAGATAGGCAATAACATCATCAATCTCCTCTTCTTTCAATTGCAAGCCCCAAACAGGCATTACCGGAGAACGCCCCATATATTCACCACCATTAGTGATAATCAGCTTCTTGTATATATCATTCTTATCACTACGAGTGAGGTCTGCCGGTTTCGGGTCGTAAAGACGTGAAGCACGCCCTTTACCATTCCCCTTAACACCATGACAAAGAATGCAATTAGTCATAAACACAGCCTTGCCACGCGCCTCTGGCCTTTCAATCTCATAAAGGTATTCCATTAGATCAGAAAACTGTTCATCGCTCAGCTCATCTCTATAGCCCGGCATATACCTTGATCGTCCAACAGCCGAACCGCCATCACTAACCATCTTCTCGTAAAAAGATGCATCATGGTTCGCCATGGTTATGACCAGATTGCCCTGACCGTACAGTTTGGTTGCCCTTGCCTTACCATCACCTTTCTGGCCATGACATAGGGAGCAGTAATGTTTATAAACAATCGCCCCCCTGAGTAAGGGATCATTTTTGGCTGCCTTGATGTCCTTGCGTGAATCAGTACCCTTGGCATAGGCAAGGTTGAAGGCACTGGTCGAAAAGACCAGCGCCAACATGCTTACCAGTAATAGAGGCAGTCTCATCACTCCACCGTCAGCAGCAGATACATTTCAGGATGAATGGCACATTCAATTTCAGCCTCACCCGGGGTTTCAAACACAACCGACTTTGACTCCCCCGCCGGGTATGAACCCAGGTCAAAAGTCTTCAAATCAGACAATGAAAAGATATTATGAAAAAATGGATCTTCATTTTTGAAATAAATCGTATCTCCTGCCTTAATTGTATATTCTTCAACCTGACTACCATTCAATTTAAAACTCTTGCTATTTTGCGCCAGGGTATGGTCTGCGGCACTAACAGTGACGGAATAAAATAAAGCCACCAGACCCACTGCAACAGATTTATTACTCAACATATTATTCTCCTTTATATCCTTATCTAAGCAGTTTTATTGAACGGGCAATACTGGCACAGTGAATGGCACTGGGTCACCTGTTAATGATTTCAAAAAGGCAACAATGGCCTTTCTCTCTTTTTTGGACAGGTTGAGTTTTTTCATATTTGGACTCAGAGTGCCTGCATTTTTAAAGCCACCTGCATCGTAATGATCAACCACTTCATCCAAAGTCTTGTAAGCACCGTTATGCATATAAGGGGATGTCAGGTCTATATCACGCAGGGTTGGTGTTTTAAATGCGCCCTTCAGAACCTTTATAGGTTTGATGGCGTAACGCCCCATGTCTTCCATATCCTTCAAACCGATATTATGAAAACCATTGTCACTAAAATTAAAGCCGTCATGACAGGCGGTACAGTTAGCCTTGCCCTTAAAAATCTCAAAGCCTTTAATCGCTTCATCGCTCATCACACCATCAACACCTTTCAACCAGCGATCAAATGCTGACTCGCTTGAAACGATAGTGCGCTCAAAGGCCGAAATCGCCTTGGCAATTGTTTTTTTGCTAACACCTTCACCCGGATAGGCAGCTTCAAACAATGTGACATAACCAGGAATAGCTTGCAGTTCAGGGATCAACAAGTCCAATGACTGGGACATTTCACCCCCTGCTTCGATTGGCCCCAGCGCCTGTTTCTCCAAGCTACGAGCACGACCATCCCAGAATTGAAAACGCTGATAGGCAGTATTCAAAATGGTAGGGGTCGAACGATCCAATGTCCCCATGCCGTGACCAATGGCTGTTGGCTGAGCATCAGACCAACCCAGCGACGGGTTATGACAAGTGGCACAACTGATAAAGTTTGAACCGGACAGTCGTGGGTCAAAAAACAGATTTTTACCCAGCTCAACACGCTCAGGCGTACTGATATTATTCTTACCCTGAGGCACTTCCATCGGACGCAGAAATTTTTTCACATCCTCTTTACTGGGGGCCTTGGCCGCCGAAACCACAGAAGCACTCAACACAACTGTGACACCCATCAATACAGTTGCGATCATCTTTGTCATAGCATTCCGACGAAAGGTATTTTGTTTCATGTTTTTCTCCTCACAAGAAATAACCAAATATAAAAATTAAGACCACAAAATCACTTAATCAAAACTACAATTTAAAATTCTCAACCAATTGCCCCAGATCTGAGGCCGCCTCATTCAACGTCCCGGATAAACCATGCAGCGTCTCTGTCTGGCTATTGGTTTCATCACTCAATTCAACCAGCGAATTTACCGCCTCATTAATCCCGCCAACCGCCCGCTCCTGCTCACCGATCATGTGCACCACTTCGTGCATTGCATCGCGCAACTGGACTGACTGATCACGACTCAACGAAGCTTCTTCCGAAACAGAGGTAAGACGTTCAATATTTTCACGCGACTCAGCCACTGAACTTTCCAGCATTTGCACGGCATTACCCACGCTGCTGGAAATCGTTTCGACCAAACCAGAAATCTCCGACGTTGCATCCCCCGTACGCGAAGCCAGTTGACGCACCTCATCTGCCACCACAGCAAAACCCCGGCCCTGCTCGCCTGCTCGAGCCGCTTCAATGGCAGCATTCAATGCCAATAAATTTGTCTGGGATGAAATATCACGAATAGTTTGAGTAATCGCTGTAATGGTTTCCGCTGTCTTTGACAAGTCACGGGTGACCTGAGCGGTATGTTCCATATGTTCCTGAAAGCGTTCAAAACTTACCGCTGTTTCGGTGATTTTATTCGCGATACTTTCTGAGGTGTCAGCACTCTCCTGCGCCCTCACTGCTGCACGTTCAAGCTCTTCAACAGCACCGCTGGTAGTCGACATCACCACGCCTGCGTCAGACTTGATGCCGGTTACGCTATCATGCAGCCTGGCTGAAACAGTGTGAATGCCGTTTGCGGCCTGGGCCACATGTTCTGCCTCCGTGCTTAACGTTGCCGTGCCACCATAGACCTTGGTGATAATGCCATGCAGATCACCAACAGTTCTGTTCATGGCCTTAATAATACTGCCAACTTCATCCTTGCCTGCATTTTCAAGCTTTACGCGCAGATCACCGTTGGATAGTGCATCCATCGCCCTTTCAAGGGCAAACATTGGCTTCACCGCAAACCGGGCCAATAACAAACTGAGAAGAATACTAATGACGATACCCACTGCAACAAACATCATTAACACTTTGACTGTTTGCATACCGGCTTCTTTAATATCAATCAGCTGCTGATCCATAGAGGCACGCTGTTCAGTAGTGATTGCATCAGACAATGCTTTAACACGAGTAAATAATGGTTGCATCACATCCAGCGCACTGATCGCCTCTTTGTCTTTATTCTTTTTCGCCAGTTTGATCACTTGCATGCGTTTGGGGTTAATCTCTGCAAGCAGCGCCTGCAACTCCTTGACATTCGCATCGCCCGGCATCACCTCAAGCAGGTTGGCAACCTTTTCTTCCAGATCACCAGCAGATCTAATCGCTGAAATGGCGGCCATACGGATTTTTTTTCTATTAACATGGGCAATCACTTCAGCCTGGGCAACACTCGTGCGTAAGAGTGCCAGCTGCGCCTCTTCCACTACACGCATTTTTTCCATGGCGATGGCGTTGGCCTGATTGACTTCTTTAGTGAGTTTGAGAATAGAGAAAGCCCCCATCGCCCCCACTGCAACAGTACCAAGCACGAGAATCCCGGTCAGCGCCAGTATTTTAGTCCGCCATTTAAACCGCCCTAATAAGCGCTCAAACTGACTAATCATTATCTACACCTTTCATCTACAACCCCTTATGGCTGACAGGACAAACAAATCATATTTACTTGTCAACCTGCTACATCCGTAAATTATTTAGCGTCGAGGCGACAATAATCTTTAGATTGTTTTTTATAATAAAAAATGACACAGAGCGAACTGGCGCAACTTACTTCCAAGACAGATTGAAAATACCCAAAAAACAGCGAAACAATTGACACACATAAAAAAAGGCACCTGAAAGGCGCCTTAATTAAACCACTGAAATACTGGTTTTAGAGTATTAATTAAACCTTAGACCTCCGCCAGATTACCCTTGCTTTCCAGCCAGGCGCGTCGATCAGCAGCGCGCTTTTTGGCTAGCAACATATCCATCATCTGATGGGTGTCATCACCACCTTCCAGGGTCAACTGCACCAGGCGGCGAGTATCCGGGTCAATTGTAGTTTCACGCAATTGCAACGGATTCATCTCACCCAGGCCTTTGAAGCGCTGAATTGAAACCTTACCCCTGAGCTTGTCAGCCGCAATGCGATCTAAAACACCCTGTCTTTCAGCCTCATCCAAGGCATAAAAAACCTGTTTACCAACATCAATCCGAAACAATGGCGGCATGGCCACGTAGATATGACCGGCATCCACTAACGGTCGGAAGTGGCGTAGAAACAAGGCACACAACAAGGTGGCAATATGGGCACCATCAGAGTCGGCATCGGCGAGAATACAGATTTTGCCGTAGCGCAGGCCCTTCAGTTCATCTGAACCGGGTTCCACGCCAACTGCCACCGAGATATCATGCACCTCTTGTGAGGCCAGCACCTCGGCCGAATCCACCTCCCAGGTATTCAGAATTTTACCCCGCAGCGGCATGATGGCCTGGTAGACACGATCACGAGCCTGCTTGGCCGAACCACCGGCCGAGTCACCCTCCACCAAAAACAATTCTGCCCGACTCAGGTCTTGGGAACTGCAATCCGCCAGCTTGCCGGGCAATGCCGGGCCGGAAGTGACCTTTTTACGCACCACCTTTTTACCGGCACGCAGTCGCGACTGGGCATTACTAATGGCCAGCATGGCGATCAATTCACCGGCGTCAGTGTGCTGATTCAGCCACAGACTAAAGGCATCTTTGACCACCCCCGAGATAAACGGCGCACACTCACGTGACGACAGCCGTTCTTTGGTCTGACCACTGAATTGCGGATCTTCCAGTTTCACCGACAGCACATAGGCACACTTGTCCCAGACATCATCCGGTGCCAGCTTGATGCCGCGCGGCAACAAATTACGGAATTCACAAAATTCACGAATGGCATCGGTCAGCCCCGTACGCAAGCCGTTGACGTGGGTACCCCCCTGAGCCGTTGGAATCAAATTGACGTAGCTTTCAGTCACCAGTTCACCGCCCTCCGGCAACCAGGCCACAGCCCAATCAGCTGCTTCGTGTTCTGAGGCAGTGCCACCGACGAACAGCTCTTCCGGCAGCAAAGCAAAACCTTGCAGAGCCGTGCCAAGATAATCACTCAAACCATCTTCGTAATACCACTCCTCATGCTCACCCGATTTTTCATCATAAAAACTGACATGCAGTCCCGGACATAACACCGCCTTGGCTCGCAACACATGTTTGAGCTTGCTGACAGACATTCTGGGGGAATCGAAAAATATTGGATCAGGCCAGAAGCGCACCCGGGTGCCGGTATTCTGCTTGCCGACCTTGCCCACCACCGCCAGATCAGAAATCTTGTTGCCATCGGCGAAGGCAATATTGTATTCCTGGCCGCCACGTTTAACCCAGACATCAAGCCGATTCGACAGTGCATTGACTACCGACACACCCACACCATGCAGGCCGCCGGAGAACTGGTAGTTCGAATTGGAAAACTTGCCGCCAGCATGCAGTTTGGTCAAAATCACCTCAACACCGGGCACCCCCTCATCGGGATGGATATCC
>JAJRUN010000039.1 GCA_024277755.1 Gammaproteobacteria bacterium
CTGCGCATGCTAACCCTGCGCCATCTGGTCAAGGAGAAAGACGGGCTGTACCGGATGAACCAGACCGAAAGCAATTTACTCAGGTACTACGCCAATTCGATCCGGCATTTTGAGTAATTTCACCTCCCCACAAGGGGGAGGGACGTGGCCTGGTTGTTGTCAGGTAAAGGGCAAAAAGTGTTGACTCGGCATTGACACATTCAGGCGATTCACGCACTGATACGGTATGTAACCTGATTATAGCGGATGGCAATAACGCATCTTAGGGGACTGACAATGCGTATTATTGTGTTTGTCTGGACGCTTGTACTTGTGAGTTCGAGCGCCCACGCTGATATTTTTGGTCGCTGGAAAACCGGCAACAATGACAATGGCAGTTACGGCATTATCAAATTCTACAAATGTGGCGCGCAATATTGCGGAAGACTGGTTGGTGCTGGCGGAAAGGTTGTCGATAAATCCATGTTTGGCACCATCATTGTAAAGAGTATGAAAAGAATGGGGCGACGTTATTTCGGCGGCCAGATTTTCGCTGCAGACCGGGGCCAATGGTTCCTGTCAAAAATGTACCTCATCAGCCCAAACAGACTCAAAGTCTCAGGTTGCATACTTGGACGCCTGATATGCGGGGGACAAATCTGGGTGCGGCAGTGATTGTGACAAGGTGGTGGCAGGTACGGTTGCGATGGCAGTGACTGTCACGATAATCCCAAATCAGGTTCTGCCACCTCAAACCTTCCGCGCAACCACATAACGGCTGGGTGGTGAGGCGGGATAATTACCGGTTTCGATGATTTTAAAACCACCTGCTGAGATGGTTTCTTCAAGCGTGGTGATTTCCATTAAATTCACATAGGGTGCTTTGCCGATCCACTGCATAATTGGTATTATCAATTTCATAATACGGAGTTTGAGCGGCATTCCCGGGCCTGATCCGCAAATGGTTTTGGAAATGAATAATCCATCTGATTTCAGCAAACCGTTGATTCGCTGAATTGCACCAGGCAAATCCTCCAGAAGATGCAGCATATTGAATGCCAGCACAACATCGTAAGGACCGCTTTCAATATCGCTATCGAAAAGCCCGGCAGTAACAAATTTTACGTTGGAAATGCCCTGCTCCTGAGCCTTTCCGGATCCGATGCTGATCATGTTGGCAGAAATATCGCTGGCCGTAATCTGGCGAACGTTACCGGCAAGCAGCAGTGCGGTTGACCCCGTACCACACCCAACCTCCAGAACATTGTCATCTGATGAGAGGTAACTTCGCGTGCGCTCCAGGGTGTAGGTATAGGACTTCATATCCGCAATCGAGGATTTGGCATATTTCCTGGCCGCCTGGTCCCAGAACTCTGCTGCATTTTTCATATCTGTTGTCCTCTGTCGAGAATCATTCATGCGCGCAATTGCAGTGACAGCCACTGTAATCCGTAATTGCAGTTTCCAAAAGAACCATAATGGATGTGGCTTTTGGGGTGAGGGGGGAGGTGGTGATTAGGGCTTTGGTTGGGTATCATAACCAAATGACCTGATAATCACCTTGGCCGGTTCGCTTTTTATGAAGGTCATGAAGCGGCGGGCTGTTGGTTTGTGTTTGCTGTTTTTAACGACAATGCCGGCCTGGGTGATGGGCTGGTGCAGGGTGGCCGGGACGTGCCAGTAGCTGCCGGCCCTGCTCCAGGGCGGGCGGGCCAGTTGGGAGCGGGCGATGAAACCGATGGGGGCAGCGCCGGTGGCCAGCATGGTGAAGGTTTGCGAGATGTTTTCGCCGCGCACGGTTTTGTCGCTCAACTCAAAGAACAGATTGAGCGAGCGCAGGGTTTCTGCTGCTGCCAGCCCGTAGGGGGCAAGGGCCGGGTTGGCATAGGCGATGTGGCGGAACTTTCCTGCCTTGAGGACGGTCGGGCCATCATTGCCTGCGAGCAGGGTTTTATCGCTGCTCCATAAAGTCAGTCGGCCATATGCGTAGGTGGTTACTTTGTCGGCAAAGCCCTTTTCCATCAGTTGTTGTGGGCGCTGGCTATCTGCTGACAGAAACACATCAAATGGTGCGCCATTGATAATCTGGGTGGCCAGCGCGCCGCTGGAGCCGGTGACGATTGTCAGCCTGTCGCCGGTTTGTTCGGTAAAGGGTTCCTGCAGGGCTTTGAGAGTCTGCTGAAAATTGGCGGCGGTGGCAACTGTGATTGTAGTGATGGTTTCGGCATTTACCGGGCTGGGCAACAGGGCCAGCAGGCCCAAAAGAAAAAAGCCGGAACGTACAGAATGAACTGAAACGATCCGGCTTTTAGTGTTTTTCTGACCGGGCCGTAAACCTCGTGCCAGCACAGTGAGGGAGGAAGCTGGCGGGTTCGGCGGGCAGCATCCAAGGGGGGAGGGAGTAAGAAACGCTGGCCTGTCGATCAGAAAGTCGTCGATGGACTTAAAATGGTGCAATGCAGCGTATTTTACAACAGACAGTTGCGCATATAAGCTATGCATTGGGCGCATAGTTTAAAAATCCCACTCTTTGGACCGGGCCACCACAAAATCACGGAAAACGGCAATGCGTTTGGATTGGCGAAGTTCTTCGGGATAGACCAGATAGGTGTCAAATTGCGGGGTTTCGTCGGTCAGGTCAATGCGCACCAGATTGGTGTTGGTGCCAACGATATAGTCGGGCAGCGAGGCAAGGCCAAGACCGGCTTCTACCGCCCGACGGACGCCATAGACATTATTGATGCGCAGGACAGAATTGCGCGGTTTGCCAGCCGGGCGGCCAATGGTCAAGAGCCAGTTGATGTTGCTCAGATAGGCAGGGGCGGTGCCGTAGGTCAGCAATTTGTGGTTGTCCAGATCATCGACAGAGTCCGGCATGCCGTGTTCGCGCAGGTAATCAGCCGAAGCATAGATGTGATAGTTGACGGTGAACAGGCGGCGCTGGATCAGATCGGGCTGGCTGGGGCGACGCAGGCGAATGGCAATATCGGCCTCGCGCATTGACAGATCAAGCTCACGGTCATGCAGCAATATGGATATGTTGATATCGGGATACATGTCTGAAAACAGCGCGATGCGCGGGGTCAGCCAGATGGTGCCGAGACCAACGGTGGTGGTGATTTTGAGATTGCCAGCCGGTTTTTCCTTTGAGTCGAGAAGCTGGGCGCGAGTTTCGGCAACCTTTGTTGACAGTTCGTGGGCAGTGCGGTGCAGGGTTTCGCCCTGTTCGGTCAATATCAGGCCGCGGGCATGGCGATGAAACAGCGAGACTTTCAGGTCCTGCTCCAGCGATGATACCTGACGGGAAACAGCGGACTGGGAAAGGCCCAGATTATGTCCGGCATGGGTGAAGCTGCCTGCTTCGGCCACGGCGTGAAAAACTCTGAGCTTGTCCCAATCCATATTTTGTCTTTACCTATTCTTGTTCAGCGATGGCCTGTTCGACTTCCAGTGCTGCCATGCAGCCCATGCCGGCGGCGGTGACAGCCTGACGGAATTTGTCGTCGGTGACATCGCCAGCAGCGTACACGCCGGGCAGGTTGGTGGCGGTGGAATCTGGTGCCGTGATCAGATAGCCGCCCTGTTTCATTTCAAGCTGGTCGACAAACAGTTCAGTGGATGGCTTGTGGCCAATGGCGATGAACACGCCATGGCAATCAACAATTTCGGTTTTGCCTGTTTTGACATTTTTCAGGCGGGCCGAGGTAACGCTTTTGGGGTCATCATCACCGAGAATTTCTTCAAGTACCGTGTCCCACATGACGGTCACTTTTTCGTTCTTGAACAGGCGGTCCTGGAGAATTTTTTCCGAGCGCAATTCATCACGGCGGTGAACCAGCACAACTTCGCTGGCAAAGCGGGTCAGAAACAGGGCTTCTTCCACTGCGGTGTTGCCACCACCGATGACCAGCACTTTTTTGTCACGATAGAAAAACCCGTCGCAGGTGGCACAGGCTGAAACGCCAAAGCCCTGGAACTTTTCTTCAGACGGCAGCCCGAGCCAGCGGGCCTGGGCGCCGGTGCAGATAATCAGGTTATCGCAGGTGTATTCACCGGCATCGCCCTTAAGCTTGAAAGGGCGGGTTTTGAGATCAACCTCAACGATATGGTCAGCGATAATCTCGGTGCCGACATTTCTGGTCTGGGCTTCCATCTGCTCCATCATCCACGGGCCTTGCACAGGGTCGGCATAGCCAGGGTAATTTTCAACTTCAGCGGTAATGGTCAATTGGCCACCGGGCTGAATGCCCTGAATAATCAGGGGTTCAAGCATGGCCCGCTGGGCATAAATGGCAGCAGTGTAACCGGCCGGGCCAGAGCCCAGAATTAGTACTTTTGTGTGTCTGGCAGACATGGTAGCTCCGTATAAGGGGAAATTGATTTGATGGCGCTAACTTAGTGGCTGTCATGGTCAAAGAAAAGGCCCAAATCGAATTTGTCAGCGAAAGGCAGCGAGAGTTTGAAAATTTATGTTGATGGCGATGCCTGCCCGGTCAAGGAAGAAGTTTACAAGGTTGCATTTCGTTATCAGGTGCCGGTGATGGTGGTGGCAAACTCCTATATGCGGGTGCCCGGGCATGCACTGGTTGAACAGGTGGTGGTGGCCGCCGGGCCTGACGTGGCCGATGACTATATTGCCGAGCGGGCGGATGAAAAATCAGTGGTGATTACGGCAGATATTCTGCTGGCTGACCGGGCGATCAAATCAGGTGCAACGGTGATTGCGCCAAATGGCAAGCCGTTTACGGAAAATTCCATTGGCAATGCCATTGCTGTTCGCGCGATCATGGCTGACCTGCGGGCTGGCGGCGATGTGGTGGGCGGGCCTGCGCCATTCAAAAAAACCGACCGTTCACGGTTTTTGTCAGCGCTGGATGAGGCGCTGGTGCGGCTGCAACGAAGTGATTGACACGGGCTGCAATCAGGTTAGCATTGCTTACCTAATTGAATGACAGACCCATGACACTTGATGTTTATCTTTCCCTGCTTGGTTTTTTGGTGGTTTCATCCGTAACGCCGGGGCCAAACAATATTATGCTGTTTGCTTCGGGGCTGAATTACGGCATGAAGCGAACCCTGCCGCTGATTTTTGGTATTGGCCACGGCTTTGCCTTTCTGCTGGCCTGTGTCGGGTTGGGTTTGGGGCAATTGCTTGAGGTTTTCCCGCTGGCCTTTACGGTGATCAAGGTTCTGGGTGCTGCCTATATGCTGTATCTGGCCTGGAAGATTGCCAATTCCGGGCCGCTGGAAATTGACGATGGCAAGGCGCGGCCAATGACGTATTTTGAAGCGGCGCTGTTTCAGTGGGTCAATCCCAAGGCCTGGGTGGTTACTGTCGTGCTGGCCTCGACCTATACCAGCAAGGACAACTACTATTTTACGCTGGCGATCATTGTAGCCACTGCAGGCATTTTAAACCTGCCAACCATTTCGACATGGGCAGTGTTTGGCACGGCAATGAAGCAGTTTCTGTCGGATCCAAAAAAGCTGAGGGTTTTCAATTTCGTTATGGCCATTGCGCTGGTGTTGTCGTTGTGGCCGATGCTGCGGTAGCTCTTGTTCCGGTTTGCCTTACAATTTCTGCCAGTGGCTTTTGGCATCTTCTACAAACCGGAAATAACCGGTCAGGTTTGGTGCTGCACGCACCACGGCCTGATTGTTGAAGCGCAATTCCAGATCGCGTATTGTTGAGAGGGTTTCTGTCATGTCCAACGGCAGGTAAACCGTATCTGAACCGGTACGCTGGGCCAGTTCGGCCAGGTCAGCCCACTTGTGCTGCTCGGTTGCACTGCGCCAGTTGGTTACTTCGAGTGTTTCATCATCCCAAATTATGCGATAACGCAAATATCGGGCCAGCAGCCAGGCACCGGATAGCCCTGTGGTGAGCGTCAGGATCAGCGCCATCAACAGGCCGCTTGCCACCCCGCGTTCGCGGGTCAGGGCTTCGATCCCCATATAGAGACCCAGAATGGCCCAGACTGCCAGCAGAATGCCGGTCCACAACAGCACTTTTGAAGGTCGCATCAGCTTTCGCCCGTCAGTGGTTTTTTCAGGTTCAGCATTTGCGGCGCCGAAAAGGGCTTTAAAAATCAGTCCGACAAGTATGACGTGAACTGCAATAATCGCAACAATCAACATCGAGAAAAATCCTTCGGTTGTTCCTGTTTGCAATGGTTTGGTGTTGGGCGCGCTTTGGTTGTTTTTAAAGCACCTTGTCCAGTACCGCTTCCAGCCGCTCTACCGTAGCATCGACATCGTTCAGTTTGTCAAGACCGAACAGGCCCAGACGGAAGGTCGAAAAATCATCGGGTTCATCGCACATCAGCGGAACACCGGCAGCAATCTGCATACCCTCAGCGGCAAAGGCACTGCCATTCTGGATGTTTGGATTGTCGGTATAGCTGACGACAACGCCGGGGGCTTCAAAGCCCTTTGCGGCAACGCTCTTGATGCCGCGTTCGGCCAGCAACGACCGGACCCGGCGGCCCAGTTCAAGCTGCTCATCGCGAACCTTGTCAAAACCATAAGCCTTTGTTTCCATCATCACCGCGTGGAACTTGACCAGCGCATCAGTTGGCATGGTGGCATGATAGGCATGGCCACCGTTTTCATAGGCCTGCATGATTTGCAGCCATTTTTTCAGGTCGCAGGCAAAGCTGGTGCTGGTGGTCTCATCAACCGTTTTCAATGCTGCTTTATTCATCAATACAAGACCTGCAGCAGGTGAGGCGCTCCAGCCTTTTTGCGGGGCCGAGATGAGGACGTCTATGCCGATTTTTTTCATGTCGAGCCAGAGCGTGCCTGAGGCAATGCAATCAAGCACAAACAGCCCGCCAACTGCGTGCACGGCATCGGCGATGGCTGACAGATAGTCGTCAGGCAGCAGCATGCCGGATGAGGTTTCCACATGGGGGGCAAAGACCACATCGGGTTTTTCCGACTTGATGGCAGCAACAACATCCTCAATGGCGGCAGGGGCAAAGGGTTCGTGCCGGTTGTCGCTTTGCCTTTGCGCCTTGAGTACGGTGGATGATGCCGGGATGTTTCCGGCCTCGAAAATTTGCGTCCAGCGAAAACTGAACCAGCCATTGCGGATGACCAGGGTTTTTTTGCCGGTTGCGATCTGACGTGCCACAGCTTCCATGGCATAAGTGCCACCACCGGGGATGATGGCCAGGGCATCGGCGTTGTAGACAGATTTCAGCGTGTCAGAAATTTCGCGCATGACGCCCTGGAAGTATTTTGACATGTGATTGAGCGAGCGGTCGGTAAAAACCACTGAAAATTCTGACAACCCATCGGGATCGACATCGGGCAGTAAAGCAGGCATTGGGAAGGCTTTCTGTAAACGGTTTGAGTTTTTTGGAATTGGTTTATAAGGTGGTTCGCGACTTGTCACTTTATAACAGGACTAACAGGATTTCCAACAGGTGGAACTGAAATGAACAAAACGCTGCTTCTTGGGGCCTTTTTGGGCCTGACCGGGGTTATCGCCGGGGCGCTGGTTAATCACTGGATTGATCCGCAATACGCCGGCAAGGTGATCTCGGCGGTGCGCCTGCAACAGATACATGCACTGGTCATTGTTGCCATTGGCCTGTCGTTTTACGCGGCGCTGCCCGATGGTCTGGCCCGCAATCTGAAAATTGCTGTCGGCCTGTTTACCCTCGGCATTGCCCTGTTCAGCGGCGGCATTTATTTGCGCTATTTCTTCGGCTTTTCAATCGAAGGCATCTTGATCCCGATTGGCGGGGCAATTGTCATGCTTGGATGGCTGGCGGTAATGTGGGCCGCGGCATGGCACAAGGCTTCAGGCTGAGTTGCCGGGGGTACTCAAACCACCCGCCCAAACCAGAACTCCATGCCGTTTTTCAGAAATTCGTCCCACCTAATATAATGTGAGCCGTCGCAGGAGAAGTTTAGGGCTATCATGCCGTTGCAGATGTTTATTGAGCCGGAACGCAGGTAGATGTTTTCATCGGCAAAGCGCAGTTGTTTGAACATGTCGAAAATGTTTGCGATGGCGTCCTGCGGGATGATGGCGATGTCGGTGTAATCGCGGTGGGGGTAGGCCAGGCAGATGTCGGGGTTGGTCAGGTCGCTGGCGCTTAGCAGGCGATAGTTGTAGGGCGCATCGACCATCCAGATGGTGGCGCGGCTGGAGGAAAAGTGGATTTTGGTGTGAAAGACGCCGTGGAAGGAAATCAGCTCACCGAGCACCGCCAGCACGTCTTCCATGTGTTCATCGACAATGGAGTTCATGCGTTGCTGGCCAAACAGGTTGCCGCGAATGGACGGGTCGCCTTTTATCTGCTGCCAGTCCTGCGGCTCGCGATAGGTGTCGCGGGTGGCGGGCAGTTCGCGCAGATCATAATCAGCCCCGAGAAATCCGATCAGCCGGTCATTGCGATCGCGAATGACCCGGACGGCGGTCAGGGACGGGCGTTTGGAATTTTTGCTGATATAGGCTTGTGAGAGGCGAAAGTTGGTGGTGCCGACAATGTCCTGCATATAGGGGCGGCTTGAGCGGTCGCGGCCAAAGTCTTCCTGATTGAGACCCTTGCGGGTGACATTGGCAACGATCTGAACCATGTCAGCGTCCATGACATAGAGGTGTTTGCAGTTGGACAGCTCACCGTCTTTAAGGGCATCGACCAGGCGCTGCTCAAGACCATTGCGATCACTCATAAGGTCCACACATTGGCGTGACAGCTTGCGCATGGCCCGGGAAATCAGGGTGGTGAGCATTTCGCGCTGGGTGGTAACGGCGTTGCGCAGATTGTCCGGCCCGGTGGTTTTAGTGTCCATTATTCTATCCAACACGATTCTTGCCGTGATCACAAGAATTTCCCAATCAGGTCAATTTTCGGTCTTT
This sequence comes from Gammaproteobacteria bacterium, assembly GCA_024277755.1. Lineage (GTDB taxonomy): Bacteria > Pseudomonadota > Gammaproteobacteria > Tenderiales > Tenderiaceae > Tenderia. Next base: position 8,855 of record JAJRUN010000039.1, read on the forward strand.
TCGTCAACACATTGCAAAA
>JAJRUN010000040.1 GCA_024277755.1 Gammaproteobacteria bacterium
CTGATTTCTGAAGACCTCGATGAACTCATGTCCTTATGTGATAAACTTGTGGTGATGTATCACGGCAGTTTAAGTGCAGCCTTTGCGCCCAAGCAAAAATCAGTTCTCGATATTGGCCTGATGATGGCCGGACACAGAGCCGACAGTTCGCAAGAGGCGACTTATGCAAATTGAACCGCGGGCAAATGTTTCAATTTTACGTGCGGGCCTCGCACCGATTGCCGCTATTTTTGCAGCTCTTGTTCTGTGTTCGGTGTTGATTGCCTGGGCGGGCGCTCCCGTCATAGAATCTTATTTTCTCCTTTTTAAAGGGGCTCTGGGCTCACGCTTTGCCATAACCGAAACCATTACCCGCTCCATTCCGCTGATGTTTACCGGGCTGGCAGCGGCCATCGCGTTTCGGGCAAAGTTCTACAATATCGGCGCTGAAGGCCAGCTTTATTGTGGCGCTCTGGCTGCCACCTATTTTGGTACCGGCCTGATTGTTCTGCCCACCTTGTTGATGATACCGTTTTTGATCACCGTCGGCGCTTTGGCCGGGGGGTTGATATTGATCGTCCCGGTTTTATTGAAGACCTATATGAAGGTTGATGAAGTTGTCACCACGCTTTTGCTGAATTTCGTTATCCTGCTGATGGTCAGCTACCTCATTGAAGGGCCGTGGAAAGACCCCATGGCCATGGGCTGGCCCCAGGCGGCCTCAATTATTGATGAAGGCGTGTTGCCACTGCTGATGTCCAAGGGCAGACTGCATTTTGGTTTGATTGTGGCACTGGTTGCTGCTGTGTCTGTCTGGGTATTGATGAAGTTCACCGTCTGGGGGTATGAAATCAAGGCGGTTGGCCACAATGCCACCGCGGCTGAATTTGCCGGTATAAATGTCAATAAAACAGTGATCCGCACCGCCATGATCAGCGGTGGGCTGGCGGGTCTTGCCGGTGTCAGCGAGGTTGCCGGTCTCAAGGGTTATCTCACCCTGGATATCTCTCCCGGTTTTGGTTATACCGGCATCGCTGTTGCCATGCTGGCGCAGCTTCATCCCCTTGCCGTTATCCCGGCTTCCCTGTTTTTGTCTGCCGTCTATGTCGGTGCGGATGCCATGAGCCGCGCGGTGGCCATTCCCACCTACATTGCTGATGTGCTGGTCGGGGTATCGGTTCTATGTGTTCTGGTCTCAGTCATGTTGACCAGATACCGGATAAGGTGGCGCTGATGGATCTCCTTGAAATCATCCTGACAACCGGCTTTTGGGCTGCCACCATTCGTATTGTTTCGCCGCTGATTTTTGCCACACTGGGTGAGTTGATCTGCGAACGCGCCGGGGTTCTCAATCTGGGCATAGAAGGCATCATGACCATGGGGGCAATGGCTGGCTGGATGTGGGTCTATCAGGGTGGGGATTTATGGACCGGTGTTTTATTTGCAGCCCTTGTGGGGGGGACCTTTGGGTTGTTGCACTCGATATTCACCGTGTACTTAGGTCTTTCCCAGCATGTAACCGGCATTGGCGTGACGATGTTTGCCTCATCTCTGAGCTATTTCATCTACCGCATGTTATTGCCCGATGCCACCACCCCGCCCAAAATTATCCCGTTCAAGACCTACGCCATTCCCGGCCTGTCCGATTTGCCCATAATCGGTGAAGCCCTGTTCACTCAGACGCCGCTGACCTATCTTGCCCTTCTATGCGTGCCGGTGGTCTGGTACATGATGTATCGCACACCTGTGGGACTGGCCGTGCGCATGGCAGGCGAAAACCCGGTAGCGGTCGAAGCCCAGGGCATTGATGTACTCGCCATCCGCACCGGTGCGGTGGTTGTAGGCTCCGCACTGATGGCTGTTGGCGGTGCCTTTATTACTATGTCAGCTTTTGATGCGTTCTTTTTCGGCATGATCAACGGTCGTGGCTGGATTGCGGTTGCGCTGGTGGTATTTGCCTCATGGCGACCGGGCAAAGCCCTGCTGGGGGCCATATTGTTTGCTGGTCTTGAAGCCTTTCAGGTGCGCGCCCAGCAGGTGGCTGGTGCGTCAATCATCCCGTATCAGTTCTACCTGATGCTGCCCTATATTCTATCCATCGTCGCCATGATTATTATGGCACGGCGCGCGCGCTACCCCAAAGCCCTGCTGGTACCATACCGGCGCGGTGAACGCGTTTAACCCTCAATAATTTGAAAGATAATGAATGCTCAGTGAAACTGATAAGAAGTTTTTAAAACTGGCCTATGAAGAAGCCAAAATCGGATATGACGAAGGCGGCTGCCCCATTGGTGCAGTGTTAGCCTCAGGCGACACACTCATCGCCTCGGGCCACAATCAACGAGTGCAACAGGGTGACCCGATAGCACATGGTGAAATGGATTGCCTGCGCAAAGCAGGGCGGCAAAAAAGCTATAAAGGCATGACGCTTTATACCAGTTTAAGTCCATGCATGATGTGCTCGGGCACAGTCATCCAGTTCGGCATTGAACGTGTTGTTATCGGCGAGGATAAAAACTTTACCGGCAATCCGCAATTTCTGCGCGATCACGGTGTTGAGGTTTTAATCGCTGATGATGCTGATTGTATTGCGCTGATGAAAAAATTTATCGAAGAAAAACCGGAGTTGTGGCTGGAAGATATTGCTGAGGATTGAAATAATTGCCTTGGTTTATGAGTCCTGAAATTATCTCGGTGAAGTGAAATTGAACGTTTGTTGGAGTACCTGCCCGGTGCGTATTTCAAACTTTCTGGTTTTTTCTGCAAGCTTCCATTCCTGCCCATACGGCCTGACATGGAGGCGGTAGTCACCTTCAGGCAAAGACACGCTCAGAGGAAGCGCAAGGCCGGGCTTTCCGCCATTTCGGTAGCTGTGATATTGATAAAAGGACGTGCTTTCCTGGCCTCTGTAGCCCAGTTTGTTTATGTTGACCTCAGCGATAACCGGTTTTTTAACGCCAGTGACATTAGCGGTTAAATTCAGCGTTCCTGTCCCGATTGGTTGTTTTCTCACCAATGTTATGATGGTTTTTTTGCCGCGCTTTACAGCTTTTTCAACATAGGGCCATTCAAATTCCAGATATTTGCCTTCGCTGACCTGCGGGGTGATTTCAACCGGATTGAGTGTCTTTGCGAGATTTCGAAAATCATACGGCCACACAGTGATGCTGTAGGTTCCCGGCGTCAGGGACACCGAGCCCCGGCCTTTCTGCCTGACATGCCCGTCAAGGCTTGTTGCCAGAACCACTAGCTGACTGATACTCGGGTCATAGCACCGTCCCCTTGACGCCGATGAGCCGCCCATCAACGTGCGCAAACGGGCGAGACTGAGCGGGTTATGATATTTCGCACACGCTGTCAGATTGAACGGTTGGCCCGTCCATTTGGCCGTAACAACAAACGTACCATTATTTCCAGCAGGTGTTGTTTCCGGTTGCTTGCTCAAAGTGGCAGCACTGGCATTTGCCACTGACAGGAACGATAATATCAACACCCAGACAAGCTGATTTGGTATTTTCATTGCTTTCATAGCTCCCCGCATCGGAAGCGTATTTTAACCCCCGATGCGGTTATTTCAAGGTGAGGGAGCCGGATTAACCTGTTACATTCAGCAATGTCCACATGCCAAGGGCGTAATGTCCCGAAATGTTGCAATACAGGATGTATTTTCCGGGTTTTAACTCAACCCTGAGAGCGCCTTTTTGTCCGGGATCCAGTTCTGATACTTCTCCAAGACTGCCTGCGGTTTCTTCATCAACTCTTTCTGAATCTGTATCATAAGGCAGTGGCTTGCCATCGGCGGGAACCGGGGCGACAATCATTTCATGGACGATGTCTTTTGAATCATTCACGGCTTCAAAAGTCACCTGACCGGCAGGTACTTGCTTGACGTCA
>JAJRUN010000041.1 GCA_024277755.1 Gammaproteobacteria bacterium
GGCAATGTCACTCACGCCCGATAGCCAGCTAACCTGCAATGCCCTTAGCAAGGCATTTGAATCAAGAGGCCGACCAAAACAACATCATGTTTCATTCAGACCAAGGCTGTCACTATACAAGCCAAAAGTTTCGGCAATGTCTATGGCGCTATCGGTATTTTTCAAGGTAGTTGCCGCCTTTTTTAATCAAGCCACTTCTTTTGTCGCTTCCTTATCCGGGTTCAACGTAACATCGCCGATCGGATTCCAGTCCCGTGTATTTCCAGACCAGCGTTCTGGCGTTCTTGATTTAGCTAATTCATAAACGTTGTTACGATTTTTTAGAATGGCCTTGTCTTCACCTTGATGACGCTGCGCCGGTGTCACAAATTTTATCCGGCTATGCCGATGCTCAAAGTTGTACCAGCTAACAAACCCCCTGACCCAGTCTCTCGCCGCTTCGAGTGTAGAAAACCCTTGTGAGGTCCACTGTGGACAGTATTTCAATGTTCTGAATAATGACTCTGAATACGCATTGTCATTGCTTACCCGTGGCCGGCTATGTGAAGGCGTGATGCCTAAGTCGAGGAGTTTGCTTTGTAAGGTATATGATTTCATCGGGCTGCCATTATCCGAGTGAAGCACAAGCGGTTTACGAAAACACTGCTCTGCAATCACGGTTCTTTGCATTAGCTCAGCAGCAGATTCACCTGTTTCACTATCATGCACCTCCCAGCCGATGATTTTCCGGCTGCACAAGGGTGTCTCCAGTACTCGCTCCAATGCTTTGATACGTTTTTGTCTTTCTTGGCCTGCTCGCGTTCCTGCTTGCGGTGCTCTACATCAGACAGCTGGCCCTGTATACAGGCGGCTTTCCATTCCTTAACCTGCTCTGGGTATAAGCCTTTCTGGCGTCAATACGCACTTACTAAAGCTGGTGGTTTAAACCTTATGATGGAAAATTAAAAAAGCCGCTACTTTCCAAGCTGAAAGCAGCGGCTTTTTATCATCTAGGAGCCTGTCGGACTTAGGGAATCGTAGCGAGCATGGTGGGAGAGTGGAGCCAGATTTTCATAATTTTGAGGCGCATAGTGGGTCTACGTAACGAAAAATTCGGGGAGACTTGGATCGCTCTCCCATCAGCGCAGTAGATTCTTCCTAAGTCCAACAGGCTCCTAGAGCAAGCGGATAAATCCAGTTGCTTACATCACTTCCAACATCTTGCTACCCATCTCGGCTGGCGAACGTACCACTGCTACACCGGCAGCCTCCAGCGCCTTGAACTTCTCTTCCGCCGTGCCCTTGCCACCGGCAATAATCGCACCCGCATGGCCCATGCGTTTACCCGGTGGCGCGGTGACACCCGCGATATAGGCGACCACCGGTTTGGTGACATATTCGTTGATGTATTCAGCTGCAGCTTCTTCTGCCGTACCACCGATCTCACCCACCATGACGATGCCTTCGGTCTGTGGGTCGTCCTGAAACAGTTCAAGGCAGTCGATAAAATCAGTGCCCTGAATCGGATCACCACCAATACCGATACAGGTGCTTTGACCCAGACCATTATTGCTGGTTTGAAAAACCGCTTCATAGGTCAAGGTGCCAGAGCGGGAAACAATACCGATCTTGCCCGGCTTGTGGATCACCCCCGGCATAATGCCAATTTTGCACTCACCCGGTGTAATCAGGCCTGGGCAATTAGGTCCGATCAAACGTGAATCACTCCCTTCCAGCGCATATTTTACCTTCAGCATATCCTGCACCGGAATACCTTCGGTGATACAGGCGATCACCGCAATACCAGCATCGGCGGCTTCCAGAATGGCATCGGCAGCAAAGGCCGCTGGCACATAGATCATGGTGGCGTCAGCGCCGGTCTGTTTCACCGCATCGGCAACGGTATCGAACACCGGCAGATCAAGATGTGATTGACCACCCTTGCCCGGTGTCACACCACCGACCATTTGTGTACCGTAGGCAATGGCCTGCTCCGAATGGTAAGTGCCCTGTTTGCCAGTAAAACCCTGGCAGATAACCTTGGTGTCTTTATTAATCAGCACTGACATCTTAGTTGCCCCCTTTAGAAGCAGCGACAACCTTGTGCGCTGCTTCAGTCAAATCAGCGGCACTGGTAATAGCCAGGCCACTATTGTCCAACAAGTCACGGCCTTGTTGAGCGTTGGTACCTTCGAGCCGCACCACCACCGGAATCTTGACACCCACCTCTTTCACCGCGGCAATAATGCCTTCGGCAATCAGGTTACAGCGAACGATACCGCCGAAGATATTGACCAATACTGCTTCAACTTTGGAATCAGCCAAGATCAGTTTGAAAGCCTCGGCGACTTTTTCAGCCGTGGTGCCCCCCCCCACATCCAAAAAGTTGGCAGGATTACCGCCATTGAGTTTAATCAAGTCCATGGTCGCCATGGCCAGACCGGCACCATTGACCATGCAGCCGATCTCGCCGTCAAGAGTGACATAGTTCAGACCATGCTGTTCGGCTTCGTATTCGGTAGGATCTTCCTGCGAGGCATCCTGCATCTCGGCAAGCGGTTTCTGACGATATAAAGCGCTGCCATCGATACCCATCTTGCCGTCCAACGCCACCACATCGCCCTGTTTGGTCACCACCAGGGGATTGATCTCCACCAGACTGGCATCCGTTTCAACAAACATTTTATAGAGTCCCATCAGCAGCTTGGTCATCTGCCCGGCCAGACTGCCCGGCAGGCCCATACCAAAACTGATTTGGCGGCACTGATACGGCATCAAACCTGTGACGGGATCAACAGCCACCTTGATCAGCGCTTCGGGCTGGTTTTCGGCCACCTCTTCGATGTCCATGCCGCCCATGGCCGAGGCCATGATGACAATGCGTTCAGAGGCACGATCAACCATCAAACTGACATACAACTCTTTATCAATATCGCAGAGCGACTCAATAAAGACGGTATTAATCGGCAGCCCCTTGGCATCGGTTTGATGAGTCACCAGCCGGGAACCAAGATAATCACCTGCAGCTGACTTAAGTTCAGCAACGCTTTTGACCAGCTTCACTCCCCCCGCCTTACCACGGCCACCCGCGTGAACCTGAGCCTTAATCACCCAGCCATCGCCACCCAGCGCCCTGGCAGCCGCTTCAATCTCAGCAACAGACTTGACTGCCACACCCTTTAATACCGGCACGCCATATTCGGCGAACACTTGTTTGGCTTGATACTCGTGTAGATTCATTAACAGTCCCTTGTTTTTGCTTTTACTGTCTATTCTTATCGACAGTTAGATACAAAACTAAAAAGCCCTGATAAACAGGGCTTTAAGTCAATATTTTTACACTTTATGTCGTGAGTGTAAATTAGAACGGAATATCGTCGTCAAAATCATCAAAACCTGAGTTATTTTGCTGCGGTGCAGACTGTTGTGGTGCTGAAGACTGCTGGTTTTGTTGACGACCACCGCCCTGATTTTGTTGATATCCACCGCCCTGGCCTTGTTGTTGACCACCGCCAAAATCTGAACCGCCACGGCTATCCAACATTTGCATTTCGTTGGCAACAATCTCAGTGGTGTATTGATCCTGACCATCTTTATTCTGCCACTTGCGGGTCTGCAGTTTACCTTCGATATAGACCTTGGAACCCTTCTTCAGATATTCGCCGGCGATCTCGCCCAGACGATTAAACATCACCACGCGGTGCCACTCAGTTTTGTCTACATTTTCACCTGTCTTCTTGTCTTTCCAACTTTCAGATGTGGCCACAGTCAGATTGGCAACCGCACCACCGCTAGGCATGTAGCGTACTTCCGGGTCTTTACCCAGGTTGCCGATAAGGATGACTTTGTTAATGCCTCTTGCCATGGAAATACTCCTAATTAAATATACAATTTTTGGGTTGTGAGAGAGCCTATCACACCGGCGCTTTATCTGCCGCTGCCAAGGAGACTGCCTCTGAGTTCAATGCTTCATCAGAGATGGAAAACCGTTCCAACTCGTCTTCATTGATGATCTTGCTATCAATTTTCAAGTAAGCCACACCATCTTCCGGGATCACAGTCACCTCAACCACACCCGCGACCTTGGCAATCTCGACCCCAAGTGTTTTTGCTTTCTTTTCATCAACTTGACCAACGTTAATCATGTAACTTCCAAGATGGCGAGGCTGTTTCATCGTGCCCGCGAGGATAACCCAGACAGAGGCCAGCAAGCCACAAAACAGAAACACCGCCTCCCCACCCATGTGCTGGTAAAGCCAGCCACCCGAGACACCACCAACAAAGGCCCCCATAAACTGAGAGCTGGTATAAACCCCCATCGCCGTCCCCTTCTTGTCGGCCGGGGCAATCTTGGCCACCAGTGACGGCAAGGAGGCTTCAAGAATATTAAAGGCCAGAAAGAAGGCCAGCAGGGCAATAACAATCCCCGCCACCGAATCCCCCACCTGACTCAACAACAACACCGCCACCATCAACAAAGCAATCGCGCCGACAAAGACCTGTTTCATCATGCGTTTTTTCTCAGCAATGATGATGAACGGCACCATGGCAATGAACGAAACCACCAACACAAACAGATAGACCATCCAGTGATCTTCACTGCCCAAGCCAGCCTGATCACGCAGCGCTAGCGGCACAGCAACAAAGGTCGCTGTCAAAATCATGTGCAA
>JAJRUN010000042.1 GCA_024277755.1 Gammaproteobacteria bacterium
GGCAGTGAAACCTGAAATTGTGGGGGCAGTACTTGAACTGCCACCTCCACCTCCTCCGCCTCCTCCGCAAGAGGCCAAGAACAACGAAAAAACAGCAAGCAAAATAATTGCCCCGCAACGCCCCATCCTGGAATCCTTACGCACGACACCCCTCCAATCCTGCAACAACTTGTTTTTGATTATTACCTTTCAGGACTGCACATATAACGCCACAATTTAAAAGGTTAATATTTTCAAACGCTTGGAAATTTGTGTGGATTACTGATGAGCAAAAATCAGCATATATGTAAAGAAAATCGACACCCACGTAATCGCACTACGGTGTTTCTGACACCGAATTCCAGACCGCGATTCAGCACGCCATCACCCTCAAACCCGAATGGCACAGTGCCTTCGCAGGCGGTGCGGTTTATGTCGGCAACGGGCGGGGAGACCCAAAATACACCACCGGCCAAAAACCAGATGTCGCCTGGAAGCGATTAGCCCTATTGAAAGGCCCAGGTTTACCTACGCAATCTGCAACGGCTCCCAGCAAACTTCGCACTCCCCTGTCTCGGTGGCGACATAAGCGGAGTCTCCCGTAATCGTGACCGAAAGATTCATGGTGCGTTGTTGCAACGCGGCCATGGCTTGAATGCCTTGCCATGAAAAGCGAAAAACTGACGCGTGCAATCGCTCGAGATTGTTTCGCCCCTGTTCCCACCAGACATCTGACTTTGAGTTGAAGCTATAAACTTTAACCTGCGATGAAAGCCGCGTGGATTTTTTTACACGTTCAACCGTTGGTTCTCCCACGTCGATCCACAGAGTAATTTGCTCGTCCAGTGAACGGGCCCAGATATCGGGCTCCTCAATCGCACTCAACCCCTTGGTAAATTCCAGGCGATCCTGTGCATTAATACAGAATGCCAAAACACGGGCCATCATTCGTTCGACCGTTTCGGAAGGGTGTTGCGCAATGGTGAGTTCCAGCACGTCATAATAATTACGCTCAAGATCAGACAGGGCGATCTTGAATTTATAGATGGTTGGTTTTAATGCCACGCGGAGGCTCCTGGGCAGTTTGTGAAAAAATATTGCCCATCACAACCTGCTGCTTCAGGCTACAAATCGAGGCATAGGACTTTTAATATCCATCCAGAAGGGGAACGACTGTCGATATTTTATGCGGCAATTTCTGCATTGATTGCAGCCTTTCACTGTTATTCTTCGACCAGACCCAATACCGTTTTAGCCATTTGATCACGCAAGGTATTACTTACTTCACCCATCAATTCTTTTTCCAGCATCAAGCGCTCTCGCGCCTGCACCTTGAGCGGCCACTGCGCCTTACCTACCACGCGCTGTTGCCGGGCGAGCAGTTCCACACGCAACATGCCGCTTTCGGTGAAATGCCCACCCTCCCATTTCATACCCGAGCGTTGCAATGTTGTTTTCAGCACATAACTGGGGCGCGCACGTTTCGACAAATAACCCGCGGCATCCAGGCCGCGCACCACAGCCGAACCCAGATGACGGTCACCATTCACGCGCGGTGCCACATCAATACTGCTCAGCAATGATTTGAGATGCACCTGCATTTCTATAACTGACCACACCGCATCGTCTGCCGAGGCATCGACACCTAACGTCTGCAAAGCCAGCAGTAAATCGGCGCGAGGTTGTTGTGTTGCCAGCGCATCGTGGATAGCGCGAATCTGTAGCAACGGGTCCATGCCCTGCGTTGCGGAATCAATAAACTGGCGGGTTTTTTTATCCAGAGCAGCCAGCTGCTGACGCAACATATCGGCTGCTGCGCTACGAGCCAACACCACGAAGGCATAATGCTGACGGGCTTTACTATCTTGCCAGGCGTCCACAATTTCTGCCTGTTGCACCAGCTTGTCCAATGCTGCGGATGACATATTTTGTGTTAGTTCGGACAATGTTTTCGCCAGCGCATTGCGCGCCTTTGTTGCTGCCACGTCCAGCTCTGCAGCATGCGCCTTGCCGACAAAAAACCGGTCGCTAGTAAATCTTTGGCTGCTACCATCCACCCAGTCAGGTTTGGCGCTGGCATCAAACTGGGGCAGCGGCGAGCAGCCACTGACCAGCAATGCCGTAAACAACATTGCCAATACAAAAAAGTGATTCAAAGAACTTTTGAGAAAATGGATATTCACAACAGCCCCTCCCCTGGGTAAGTCATAAAAAATAATCAAAAAAAGAAACCCGGTTCGATTCACCGGACTGTTTATATCTGGCGGCTTGCCTGTTTATTATTCTTCGCTAACGGCAATGCGATCAAAGATGTTGTCGCCTTCAGTCTTGATAAATTTACGCAAGCCCGGATGCAGGGACTCGGCCGACTTAATCGCCTCACGCACTTGCTGCATGTCCACTTCGGCGATGGAATAAATAATCTTGCTTTGTTTATCCTGCCAGTGGCCAATAACCTGAATGCCGGTCAAATCAATATTCGCCAGCTGATCCATTTGCAGCGCAACGTTTTGTTCGCTGAAACCTGTTTCTTCCGCATCGCCAGAGGCAATAAAATCGCGCGAAACAATTTCCACGTACGAAGCAAGAATACGATTTATTTCACTGCGCGCACGATTGTCGGCGGTGGACGTTTGCAGCGAAAAATCTCCCAACATGGGAGCAGAACCAACACCGTGGAATCGTCGCCCAGCCTTCGAGGTACGAATACTGCTGCCGTCGTTCACCCAGGCAGGTACGCCATCGGCATCTGTGGTGTCATTCAGGCTTACCGGTGTCGCGCTTGCGCAAGCCAGTAAAGTCCACGCCATTCCCGTTAACAGACTCCAGCGCACAATCATGTGCACCGCCTTTGAATTGATTGTTATACCAAGACATTCCTTCATCATTATCTCTCCATCCGAATCACCGGCCACACAGGTTCACAATATAGCGCCGCGTCTGCTGAGTGTAGCAATAACCCAGTAGCCGCAGGAGAGAAATCATACCCCATGTGAATTCGTGCTGCATTTGTGAGCATTTCTGATAATGCGGATATCGGAATGCCGGAAACACAAAAAAGCCGCAACGAGATGGTCGCTGCGGCTTTTTGTCGATCATGGGCTTCTAATTAACAGACTATCTTTTAAAACTCATCATTCTAAAGACCATTATTATCAATCTGTTGGCCCCAGTAGTCTGCTTTTTGGGGATTTTTTTCCAGACCAAACCAGCCTTCACGATAGGCCGCAGCCAGAAATTCCTGCGCCTTGATATAACCATTAGACGCCGACTTTTGATACCACTGCACCGCCTTTTGCTCGTTCGCTGCCACGCCCAGTCCGCGGTGATACATCAATGCCAGATTAAACTGGGCCACGGCATCGCCCTGACTCGCCAGGGGTTGCCATGCCCCCACGGCAGTATCGTAATCACCGGCCTCAGACGCCAGCAAACCTGCGTTGTATCCGTTTTTTCCCTGTGAGTGTGCAGGCGTAAAGGCCACGGTCAGCGCCAGCATGATCAGTAAAATAGCGGCGCGAATAATCAGTTTTCTGTTTCTCATGGTTATCCCCAAGTTAACCCGAATTGCGACAGGACGAATTTGTTTCGCCTCAGTTTCACTACAGGTTATCGGAAGGGTGCGCCAGAATGGCGTGAACAGGGTCACATTTACCGCAGTTACATCAGGCCAGCCACTGAGAGCTGAGCATCCAGCCCCCCAGCAAAACCAGAAACCCGGCAAACACCTTTTTCAACATCACTGTCGACAATCGATGGGCCAAAGCAGCTCCCAACGGTGCAAACAGCATACTGGTGACAGCGATGCCTAGCAGCGCCGGGCCGTACACAAAACCGGCGGAATTTGCCGGCAACTGCACATTACCCCAGCCCAGCAGCACATAACTCAGCGCGCCACCCACGGCGATAGGCAAACCACTGGCGGCGGAAGTGCCCACGGCCTGCTGCATGCGTACCTTGCAGGCATCCAGAAAAGGCACCGTCAGGGTGCCTCCGCCAATGCCCACCAAGGCGGAAACCGTGCCAATCACCCCGCCCGCCAGTCCCATGCCCAGTGAACCGGGCAACCCCTGACTGGCAGATGCGACCGACGACGGGCGCAGACTCAGCATCATTTGTGCCGCTACCAGAAGCTCAAAGATACCGAACACCACTTTGAGCAACGCCTGTGGCATGGTGGATGCCAGCGTCGCGCCCAGCCCGGCCCCCAGCAATATGCCCGGTGTCAACCGCCACAAAACCGGCCACAAAACATTGCCACGCAGATGGTGTGCGCGCACGGAAGAAATGGACGTGAAGACGATCACGGCCAGTGAAGTGCCAATCGCCAGCTGAACCATTTGTGTGCCACCGAGGCCATCGGCCTGCCAAAGCATCACCAGCACGGGCACAATAATCAATCCGCCACCCACGCCCAATAAGCCGGCCATCATACCGGCAAAGGCACCCAGCACGGCATAGGCAATCAACATATCCACGGGGAAAAGGCCGTTAGCCTAACAACACAAAGAGTTACACCAAACCTTGCGCATCGGTTTGTTCGTCAACCAATACCACGGGCACTGGCCGGGCGATATGATAACCCTGCCCGTAGTCCACACCGATTTCTTTTACCACCTTCATCACATCGCCGGTGGTCACAAACTCTGCTACGGTTTTGATGCCCATGATGTGGCCGATCTGATTGATGGCCTCCACCATGGCGCGGTCGATGGGATTATTATCGATGTCTTTGATAAACACCCCGTCAATTTTCAGAAAATCCACCGGCAGATTTTTGAGGTAACCAAACGAGCTTAAACCGCTGCCAAAATCGTCCAGCGCAAAGCTGCAACCGCGGCCCTTCAGTTCGGTAATGAAACGCATCGCTCGGGCCAGGTTGGCAATAGCTGCGGTTTCGGTGATTTCAAAACACACCCGCTCCGGCGCGATGTCACTCGCATCCAGCTCGGTCAGTACAAAATCCAGAAACTCGTCTTCGCACAATGACTGTGCCGAAAGATTAATGGAATACGACACCTTCTGCGCCGTCTGCTTGCTCAATAACTGCAATGAATGCGACACCACCCAGCGGTCAATGGCAGGCATTAAATGGTAGCGCTCGGCAGCGGGCAGAAACAGACTGGGGGTGATGATCTCGCCGTCTTTGTGCTGCATACGCAAGAGAATTTCGCTGTAGCGAAAGCCGTTATTTTCAGTCTCGTCCAGCGGCTGAATCAGCTGGTGATATAACTGGAAGCGGTCATTGTCCAGCGCCTCACGAATATGCTGTAACCACTGCATTTCACCTTTATGCCGGGTCAGCGCCAAATCGTTCTGCACAAATACATGCAGATGATTGTGTCCCCTGTCCTTGGCCACGTAACAGGCTGAGTCAGCAGCACCCAGCACATCGGTAAGACTGCCACTGTTTTCTGTGATGGGCACAAGCCCAAGACTCAGGCCGATGTTGAAGGATTTATCCTGCCAGGTGAAACGAAACGCCTGGGCCATTTTAATAATCTTCCCGGCAATCTCTTTGGCCTCGGTCAGCGAGCAGTCTTCCAGCAACAAGCCAAACTCGTCACCGCCCAGTCGCGCCACGCTGTCGTCTTCGCGCAGGATGGCGCGGAATCGTGCGCCAAGCTGTTTGAGCAACTCATCACCCGCGATATGCCCACAGGTGTTGTTGACCACCTTGAATTGATCCAGGTCCAGATGACACAGCGCATGTTGACGACCGTCCATGCTACACCCGGCCATGGCCAGTTCCAGCCGGGCCTCAAATTCGTGGCGGTTGAGCAGCCCCGTCAGCGCATCATGACTGGCCTGATACGACAGCCGCCCGGCCATCACGCTCAAGTCAGTGGTGTCACGGAAGGTCAGCACCACACCGCTCAGCTGTGCATCAAGTTCACGAATGGGTGCGAC
>JAJRUN010000043.1 GCA_024277755.1 Gammaproteobacteria bacterium
AGATAGAAATTGGAGGCGACGGCACTATTTCTGTTATACCGCGTGGTCAGTCGGCGACAACCCTTGCGGTGGTTGATCGCATCAAGATGGTTAAACCTGACAGTAATTCAATTGAAAAAAGCACTGACGGTTTGTTTAGAACAAAAGATGGTACAGAGGTTGCAAGTGATGGTGGTGTGCGACTGGTTTCTGGCGCATTGGAAACAAGCAATGTGAATGTCGTAGAAAGTATGGTCAAGACAATAGAGTTGGCGCGCAGGTTTGAACTGCAAATTAAGGTAATGGAAAACGCCAAGACTCTTGATGAAGCATCCGCTTCAATTATGAAGATGGGTTAGTCAACCGAATTGAGTTAGGAGTAGAGCAATGAACAGTGCACTCTGGGTGGCAAAAACAGGATTGGATGCGCAGCAAACGCGTATGTCGGTTATTTCAAACAACCTGGCCAATGTGAATACCACGGGCTTTAAGCAGAGTCGGGCAGCTTTTGAAGATTTGCTTTACCAAAATGTACGTCAGGCCGGTGCCCAGTCTTCACAGGACACTATCCTGCCATCAGGATTGATGCTAGGTACAGGGGTTCGTACCGTTTCCACGGAAAAGATTTTCAGTCAGGGTAATATTGTGCAAACAGATAACGCACTTGATATTGCTATTAATGGCCAAGGTTTTTTTCAGATTCTACGTCCTGATGGTGGACTTGGTTATAGTCGAGCTGGTAACTTCCAGACAGATGCCCAAGGCCAGTTGGTGACGTCCAACGGTTATGTTTTGCAGCCTGCGATCAATATTCCTGAAGATGCCCAGAGTATTACGATTGGTTCGGACGGTGTGGTGTCGGTGATGCAGCCAGGACAAGCAGCGCCAACACAGGTTGGCAGTATTCAATTGGCTGATTTTATTAACCCTGCGGGCTTACAGCCTGCGGGAGAAAACATGTATCTCGAAACTGCTGCCAGTGGCGCACCGCAGATCGGTACACCCGGCCTGACTGGTATTGGTTCGGTTCAGCAGGGGGCGCTTGAAACCTCAAATGTAAATGTGGTTGAAGAAATGGTCAGTATGATTGAGGCGCAACGTGCCTATGAGATGAACTCAAAAGTAATTTCATCGGTTGATCAAATGTTGCAGTACGTCACTAATAACCTTTAGGTATAGGCGGGCGTGATGAACTATTTATTTCAAAATCGAATCACATTGCTGCTAAGTGTTATGTTGTTGGCGGCATTTTCTTCTGGCTGCTCCACCTCACCGGTCAAGCTGGCAAATGAAGGTTTTGAAACAGTTCGTCCGGCTTATGTCAGCCCGCCGCCACCACAGCAGGGGGCAATTTTTCAGTCAGGGTATGGACTGGCACTGTATGAAGATATTCGTGCCCACCAGGTCGGTGATATTTTAACCATTATATTGTCTGAAAATACCAATGCTTCGAAAAAGGCATCTACCAGCACCAAAAAGGACACCAGTCTGGAGATGGCCAACCCGACCTTACTCGGTGGTGCATTAAGTTTTAGCCTGCCAAGGCCATTTGGCAACAGCCTGAAAAACAGATCGCTTGAAACATCCGTCAGTAGCGCCGCTGCATTTGATGGTGAGGGTGATTCAGCACAAAGCAACAGTCTGACCGGGAATGTGACAGTGACCGTTGCCGAAGTTTTACCCAATGGAAATTTGATTGTTCAGGGACAAAAACGCATGACCATTAATCAGGGGGAGGAATTTGTTCGTTTCTCCGGCATTGTGCGTCCGGCTGATATCAATCCGGATAACACCGTCTTGTCGGGAAAGGTTGCAAATGCACGGATCGCTTATGTTGGTGAGGGTATGCTGGCTGATGCCAATTCGCAGGGTTGGTTAGGGCGGTTTTTTAATGGTAAGTGGTGGCCATTTTAGTGGTATGCAGGAGTTGATGATGGCACTTAAAAAAACATTGAAATTAATGCTGCTGGCGTTACTGATTTTATCCAGTTCCGCATATGCAGAGTGAATTAAAGACCTGGCCTCCATCGCTGGGGTGCGTTCAAATCACCTGGTTGGTTATGGTTTGGTGGTGGGGCTTGATGGCACGGGTGATCAGACAACACAAACACCGTTTACGATACAAAGCATCAAGAGCATGCTGGTGCAGTTTGGTGTCACTATTCCACCAAATGTTAATCCGAAATTGAAAAATGTGGCGGCAGTTTCATTGCATACCGAGCTGCCGGCCTTTGCCAAGCCAGGGCAAAAAATTGATGTGACCGTTTCATCTCTGGGAACTGCCAAGAGCCTGCGTGGTGGCAGTTTATTGATGTCACCACTCAAAGGCGCAGACAATAAAATTTATGCTGTAGCACAAGGAAATTTGATTGTTGGCGGTTTTGGTGTGTCGGGTTCTGATGGTTCCAAGGTATCGTTGAATATTCCAAGTACAGGGCGTATTCCGGGTGGTGCAACGGTGGAGCGTGCTGCGCCAACACAGTTTGGTGATGAAGACAGTCTGGTGTTAAATCTGTTTGGTCCTGATTTCACGACAAGCAATCGTCTTGCCAATGCAATTAATGAAAAGATTGGCATGGGAACGGCCACACCAATAGATGGTTCCTCGATTCGAATTCAGGCACCTCGTGACCCAGGGCAGCGAGTTGCCTATGTCTCTTTGATAGAAAACCTGACCCTTGAACCGGGTGAATTGGCGGCGCGAGTGGTGGTGAATTCCAGAACCGGCACCGTGGTTATCGGCCGGCATGTGCGTGTGACATCAGCAGCTGTGACCCATGGCAGTTTGACGGTGACGATTTCAGAAAAACCAACGGTCAGCCAACCGGCGGCGTTGTCGGCGGGGGGGGGCACCGTTGTTGTGCCGACTTCGGCGATCAGTGTGGTTGAGGAAAACAATAAAATGTTTCTTTTCGACCCCGGTATCTCGCTGGGTGAGATTGTACGTGCGGTGAATACGGTGGGAGCTGCGCCGGGTGATTTGATCGCGATCCTTGAGGCGCTCAAAGAAGCGGGTGCTTTACGGGCTGAGTTGGTGGTGATTTAATTATGACTTCGGCGGTCAATCCAGGGGCGATTTATACCGACAGCAGCTCTTTGATGGCGCTGAAAAGTTTGGTGTCAAAGGATTCTTCATCAGCTTTGGAGCAAACGGCTGAGCAGTTCGAGTCAATGTTTATCCATATGATGCTCAAGTCAATGCGCACCACCACCAGTGGTGAAGGGGTTTTTGATAGTGAGCAGAGCCAATTTTATCAAGAGATGTTTGATCAGCAGATATCTATAGACCTGGCTAAAAAGAGACAGGTGGGCATTGCCGATATGTTGATCAGTCAGTTGGGTGAACCCCAGAACAAGGAGGCTCAGTCTGCGGCTGAAGGTGAAGAAAAGACAAAACTTGATTTTGATCGGCTACGTTTGCATCGGCCTATTACCCCTGTTGCTGTTGAAGCCTTTGCGCCGCTCAATAATATTAGTCAGGAAAGCATTGAAGGTTTTGAGTCAGCAAAAGACTTTGTTGAAAAACTGACGCCGTTGGCAGAGAAGTATGCCGCTGAATTGGGTGTTGATGCGAAGGTGTTGTTGGCGCAGTCTGCGCTTGAAACAGGCTGGGGCAAGTATATGGTTCGCTATGAAAATGATGTGCCGACCCATAATCTATTCAATATCAAGGCGGATAGTCGTTGGGATGGTCCGAAGGCGGTTGTGCCTACCCTGGAGTATGAAAGAGGGCAGCCGGTTCGTCAGTATGCTGCATTTCGTTCATATCCCACCTTTGAGGCAAGTTTTAAGGATTATGTTGATTTTATTAAATCAGGGCAACGTTATCAGACGGCGCTGGATAATGCTGCAGATAGCGCTGCTTACATAGAGGCCTTGCACCAGGCTGGTTATGCAACTGACCCTCAGTATTCCCATAAGATCAATGAAATATTGGCTGGTGAAGAATTTAATCAGCTGGCAAAGGGATTTAAGGCTGAGATTAATCAGCCGCTAATATAATTAGGGTCGTTGCAATTGGGCAGCGCGTTGAATTTTTTGGCTTGAGTGGAGCTTTAGAATGGGCATGTTAGGAGTCGGTGTAAGCGGTTTGCAGGCTTATCAGCGTGCCTTGCAAACGGTTAGCCATAATGTGGCTAATGCAAATACCGAAGGTTATAGCCGTCAACGGGTGATAATGAGCGCACAGGCGCCTGTGCTTTATGGCAACAGCTATCTGGGAACCGGTGTCAAGGTTCAGAATATTGAACGTGTCTATGATGAGTATCTGGTTGGGCAGGTCAGAACCTATTCGGCCAGCTCCAGTTATGCCCAGGCCTTTGAAGTGAATGCCAACATGATAGATGGCATTCTGGCAGACCCGGATGTTGGTATGGGGCCAGCCATTAACGATTTTTTTTCCGAAGTGCAGGCGGTGGCCAATGACCCTTCAGCAATTCCAGCACGTCAATCGATGTTTACTTTGGCGGAGTCGATGATTGATCGCTTTGCCTATGTTAATCAGCGTATGGACGATGTTCGTAGTCAAGTTAGTGAACAGGTGAAAGGCACTGTTTCGGAGATTAACGGCCTGTCATCGGCAATCGCTGAGCTAAACAGGAATATTGTTTTGTCCCCAGGTCGGAGTCAGGCCAGTGACCTGCTTGATCAACGTGACATGATGTTGACTCAATTATCAGAGAAAGTTGCCATTTCCACCGTGGAGCAGGATAACGGTGCGGTCAATGTCTTTTTTGGTAAAGGGCAGCTGTTGGTAATGAATTTTGATGCCAACGAACTTCGGGTTGACCGTAATGAATTTGATGGCCGTGAGTTAGATGTCAGTATTGCAATTGGCGCTGGTAATTGGAACGATGCAACCAGTCAGGTATCAGGAGGGTATTTGGGATCGCTGTTGGACTTTCGGGAACGGGTTTTAAATGATGCGCAAAATTCCCTGGGTACATTGGCAATAGGCTTTGCCGACAATTTTAATGCCCAGCAGCGCTTGGGCCAGGATTTGAATGGCAATCCGGGTAAGGACTTTTTTAATGTGCCTGGGCTGGAAATTTTGCCCAGTTCAAATAATGATATATCGGCTGGTTTTAACGCCGATATTACGACGACATTGACAGATTCGGGACGCCTGAGCGGTGATGAATATCTGTTCAGATACTCATCAGCAACGGGTTACTCAATCACGCGTCAATCGGATGGATTTAGCGAAGTGATTGGTATGCCGCCCTTGAATTACGACCCCTCAGCTGATATTCCGAGTGCCGCCTTTCAGAATTATGGCTTTTCGCTTTCGCTTGCCAGTGGCACGCCCCAGGATGGCGATTCTTTCCTGATCAGACCGGGCCGGCGTGGCTCTCAGGATCTGAGTATGAATATAGCGAGTGCCACTGAAATTGCAGCGGCAGCCCCTGTCAGAACCTCTGCAAATATTCTGGCGAATACGGGTGACGGCAATATCAGTTTAGGTGCTGTTACCGATATTAGTAATTTTCAGACATCACCACTGCCGCCTTTATCGAGTGACATTGTGATGCAATATGATGGTACGAATATTAATGTTGTTTCAGGGCCAGCGCCCTGGAATGGCTTATCGTTTGCCTATACTGATGGCGCTGAGGTGACGGCGCTGCCGGGCTTGAAGTTTACCATTAGTGGGGCGTTGTCCGCAGGTCCCCCACCTGATGAATTCACCATAGAGAGCAATACTGATGGCATTGGGGATAATCGCAATGCACTGCTGATGGCAGGGTTGCAGAATCAGCAATTAATGAGCAACGGCACGGCCAGCTTTACAGATTATTATGGTGGTGTGGTGGCCGATGTCGGAATCTTGACCCAGCAGGCACAGTTAAGCAGTTCTGCTCAGGAAAATTTACTTTCCCAAGCGATGGATTCAAGAGATGCCTTGTCGGGGGTTAATCTGGATGAAGAAGCTGCAAACCTGCTCAAATTTCAACAGGCCTATCAGGCGGCATCTCAAGTGATAGTCGCATCAAATAATATGTTTCAGTCATTGATAGCGGCGTTGAGGGGGTAATTCATGCGTATTTCTACTCAAATGATGCAACGGTCAGCGGTGACATCAATATTAGATCGTCAAACTGACCTCAATAGAACGCAGCAACAGTTGGCCAGTGGGCAGCGCATATTATCGCCCTCGGATGATCCTACGGGCACCACCCAGGCATTGGCGCTGAAGCAGCAACTGACGCAAAATGATCAGTATGCCAGCAATATCGACCGGCTTAGGTCTCGGTTGGAAGCGGAAGAGAATGTGCTCGATTCCGTTGGCAACACATTGATGCGTGTGCGTGAGCTTGCAGAGCAAGGCCTTAACGAAACGTATAGCCAGCAAAACCGGGCGAGCATTGCTGCAGAAGTATGGTTGCTTCTGGATGAAGTCTTTTCTTTGGCAAATGCAAAGGACGGCAGTGGTGAATACTTGTTTTCTGGTTTTCAATCAGAAACGCAACCCTTTGAAGCGGTGGCTTCTGGCAGTTATGTCTTTAACGGTGACCAGTCGCAGCGGCGGATGCAGATCAGCCCCACTCGTGAAATGCAGTCATCAGATTCGGGGAGTGATATTTTTGAAAACCTGGAAATTGTTGCCGGTGGCAAACAGAATGTATTTAAAACCATTTATGATCTGGCGATGAACCTGGAGGCTAATACGCCGAGTAGCGATGCGGTGACGGATATCGATACTGCAATGGATAGCATCTTTACCACACGTGCAAAAATTGGTGCCCGGATCAATGCTGTTGATAGCCAGGCATTGGTTAATGAGCAGTTTCAGGTACAAACCAAGGCGGTGTTATCGTCGATTGAAGATCTTGATTATGCCGAAGCGATTGGCCGTCTGAATCTGGAAATGGCAGGTTTGGAGGCCGCACAAAAAATATTTCAGCGTGTACAAAATCTGTCGTTGTTCAATTCCATTTAATGTTTTTGTCTGGATAGGCAGTGGTTATTTGAATTGTTTTGAATAGTCGACATGTGCTTGTTGAAAATCCTCAATCCTGCCAACATCTATCCAGTATTCACGCAAAGGAAAACTGCCAACGGCCAGGTGTTGATCCAGCAGTTTATTAATCAGGTCCGGCATGTCAACGAATTGGTTTGGAGGTATCTGCTTGATGGCTTCTGGTTCGATGATGTAGATGCCTGCATTGACGAAGGAATATTGGATCGGTTTTTCCTTTAGCTCAATTATACGGTGCTGATCCAGTTTGACCACGCCATAGGGGATTTGGTGTCGGTGCTCCCTGACGCAAACGGTGATGATATTTTTCTGTTGCTGATGGAAGGCGAGCAGGCGTACAAAATCAACTTTAGTAAGCAGGTCTCCATTCATTATAAAAAATGGTTCTTCAGGTGTTTTTTCTAGCAGGCTTAGTGCTCCAGCCGTGCCCATGCGTTGATGTTCTTCAATATATTCGATTTCAATATTCCAGTGTTCACCGTTACCAAAATGCTTGCGAATCATCTCGCCTCGATAATTGATGCATAGACGAAAACGGTAAAATCCTTGAGCGATGAAGCTTTCAATGATGGTTTCGAGGATGGGTTTTCCACCGACTTCCAATAATGGTTTAGGTGTGTCGTCGGTCAGTGGCCTGAGGCGTGAGCCCAAGCCTCCTGCCATCAGCACAACAATGTTGTCTCGTTGAGGTTCTTCGGGTGCACTTAGAACCGCGAGTTGTATGATGCGGCCTTGGGCATCAAGCAGCGGCAAATGGCGCAAACCGTGGCGTGTCATGGTTCGTTGCCAGGCACTTGGGTGTTCATCCAGCAGCCCCGTGAACGGATTGGCATTCATGAAATCGGCAATTTCGGTATCAAGGCCATTGCCTTGCAAAATTGCACGGCGGATATCACCATCGGTGACAGTGCCAAGCAAGTGGTCGTTTTCATCAACCACCAAGGCAATTTGAACACAGCCTTTATCAATGACCTCCATGACCTCACGGATGGCTGTAGAGAGGGTAATGGCAATTCTTTTCCAATCACGCATAGCAATCCGATCCGTTCACATCTTGGTATGGTTTTATGCTCATATTTATATTCTAAACATTAATGTATTGTGCTTTACTTTACTATAGTGCAACAAGTTGGTTTTATTGAAATTACTGTGAAAATTCAAGTTATCTTCTATCTGGGTCGCAAGCATTAATTATGACAAGTAGTTCAACGTTATTGGCGACGATAAAAGCTGTCTTAGCAGACAAGCGGCTGCCTGTGGCTCTGCACGAGCCGAGTTTTTCAGCGTTGGATCAGCAGCTGCTAAAGGATTGCCTGGACTCCGGATTTGTTTCATCCGTTGGTGAGTATGTCGATCATTTTGAACGGCAGTTGGCTGAGTATCTTGGTGTTGATCATGTGGTGGCGGTTGTGAATGGCACGGCGGCCTTGCATGTTAGTTTGTTGCTGGCCGGGGTGATGGCTGGCGATGAAGTCATTGTGCCAGCATTGTCTTTTGTGGCTACGGCAAATGCGGTTAGTTATTGTGGCGCAACGCCTCATTTTGTTGATTCAGAGCCGCGCACGCTTGGTCTTGATCCTATCAAACTGGATGAGTATCTGGCAGATATATTACAGTTTGATGGTGATGTCTGGCGCAATCGAAACACTGGCTGCCGTGTCGCTGCAATGATAGTGATGCATACATTTGGTCATCCCGTGGATATGGATGCACTCAATGCCGTTGCTCAACGTTATGGCTTGCCTGTGGTTGAAGATGCAGCGGAATCACTCGGCAGTCGCTATAAGGCAAAAATGGCTGGTACTTTGGCTGACCTGGCTGCAATCAGTTTTAATGGTAATAAAATTATTACAACGGGAGGCGGTGGCGCGATTGTCATCCGCGATAAAAATTTAGCCGCAAGAGCCAGACATTTAACCACGACGGCCAAGATTTCGCATCCGTGGCAGATCGCGCATGATGAAATTGGTTTTAATTACCGCATGCCAAACCTGAATGCAGCGCTGGGCTGTGCCCAGCTTGAGAAACTACCCGGCTTTGTCGAGCAAAAAAGGCAGTTGGCTGATGCGTATATTCAGGCGTTTTCAATGGTAGAGGGCGTCAGTGTGTTTCAAGAGCCAGAGTACAGTCACAGCAACTATTGGCTCAATGTGATGTTGTTGGATGAAGCGAATCTGGTTATGCGCAATGAAATACTGGCATTATTAAATAATGCAACAATCATGGCGCGTCCAGTCTGGACACTGATGCACAAGCTGCCCATGTATCAGGCCTGCCCACGTATGGACCTGTCTATGGCAGAAGATCTGGAGCAGCGCTTGATCTGTATTCCCAGTAGCCCCTTTTTGGTCAGAGTGGCCAGTCATGCGTAAGATCTGTGTTGTCACCGGCACCCGGGCAGAATATGGTTTGCTCTATTGGTTAATGAAAGAGATCGACGCAGCGGTTGATACAGAACTTCAGTTGTTGGTGACGGGAATGCATCTCTCCCCTGAATTTGGACAGACCTGGAAGCAAATCGAAGCCGATGGCTTTTCAATTTCACAGAAAGTTGATATGCAGCTTTTATGCGATAGCCCGGCCGGGATCGTAAAATCAATGGCTACTGGCATGACCGGTTTTGCCGATGCCTTAACTGATCTGAGTCCGGATATTATGCTGGTATTGGGTGACCGATTTGAGATATTCAGTGCTGTCAGTGCTGCAATGGTGCTAAGAATACCAGTGGCTCATATCCACGGTGGTGAGTCCACAGAAGGTGTGATTGATGAGCCAATACGTCATTCGATAACTAAGATGTCCCAGCTTCATTTTACCGCGACCGATGAATATCGAAATCGAGTGATCCAGATGGGGGAGCAGCCAGGCAGTGTATTTAATGTAGGGGCAGCCGGGATGGATAATATTGAAAGGCTTGACATGTTGGACCGGCAAGCATTTGAAGAGGCGATTGGCTTTAAGCTGGGGCGTAGAAATTTAATGGTTACCTTTCACCCGGTCACCCTGGAAAATCAAACCGCCGAATTGCAATTTTCCCAACTGCTAGAGTCGTTAGAGCAACTTGATGATACTCATCTTATTTTCACCAAACCCAATGCCGATAGTGGTGGGCGGGCTATTGTCAGGATGATTGACGAGTATGTTTTCCGCCATCCGGATAGCGCGATTGCATTTACCTCCATGGGGCAGATTCGCTATCTGTCAGCGCTGAAACATGTCGATGCGGTTGTTGGCAATTCGTCCAGTGGCTTGATTGAGGCGCCAAGTTTTAATATTGCAACGATTAATATTGGTGACAGACAGCGCGGGCGGATCAAGGCCGATAGTGTTATTGATTGTCATCCCCAGCGTGATTCAATCCTTGCCGCAATCGAGCGGCTTTATAGCGATGTATTTCAGAAAGGGCTGGGACAGGTCGAAAACCCTTATGGCCGGGCTGGAATGGCGAAAAAGGTATTTAGCGTGCTTCGTCATCACAGTTTGGATAATATTTTGAAAAAATATTTTTATGATTTAGAGGTCAATCGGTGATAATGCTTTTTATCGGCATGGTTAGCTTTTCTGAAACAATGCGAGATTATTCTGGTGAGTTGGATATCGTCCCCTCTCCTCGAAGCAGGGAAATGAATGCAATGCTAGTCAGGTATCGTAGCTGTGATGCCGTCGAAGCCTTTATGCCACTCAGAGAAATTATATGAGCAAGGTTTATGTGATTGCGGAAGCAGGCGTGAATCATAATGGTTCATTAGAGCGTGCCCTGAAGCTTGTTGATGCGGCAAAAGAGGCCGGTGCTGATGCGGTTAAGTTTCAAACCTTTAAGGCAGAAAACCTAGTCTGCAGGGCGACAGAAAAGGCTGAATACCAAAAAAAGTCGTCAGGCTGTGACGAAACCCAGTTTCAGATGTTACAGCGCCTTGAATTGTCAGAACATGACCATGAAGCATTGATTCTCCGTTGCAATGGTCAGGGGATAGCATTTCTTTCTTCACCCTTTGATCAATCAAGCCTGGAGTTGTTAGTCAATAATTTTAATCTAACAAGGCTCAAGCTAGGTTCTGGTGAGCTTACAAATGCACCTTTGTTGTTGCAGATTGCTCGGGCAGGTTGTGCCTTAATTCTTTCCACCGGCATGTCGAACCTGGATGAGGTGAAACAGGCGCTTGCTGTGCTGGCATTTGGTTATTTGAACCGTTGCAATACACCAAGTGAAGAAACATTTAGCCAGGCATTTGATTCTTCTGCCGGACAGGATGCACTGCGTGAAAATGTGACTCTTTTGCATTGCACCTCTGAATATCCTGCGCCATATACGGACATCAACCTAAGAGCAATGAATACCCTGAAAGATGTGTTTGGCTTGCCGGTCGGTTATAGCGATCATTCTGAGGGGGGAGTGATTTCGCAGGCGGCGGTGGCTAGAGGTGCTTGCCTGATCGAAAAACATTTTACTTTGGATCGTACTCTGCCCGGCCCTGATCATAACGCCTCGCTGGAACCCGGTGAATTAAAGCGCATGGTGGCTGGTATTCGTCAGATAGAAATGAGCCTTGGTGATGGTGTGAAGCGGCTTATGCCATCCGAACTTAACAACAGGGATGTAGTGAGAAAGAGTCTTGTTACTTGTGCAGCGGTTAAAAAAGGTGAACTGTTTTCGGCGCTGAATTTGACAGTGAAACGACCGGGATACGGTATTGAACCCATCCATTACTGGCAGTGGCTGGGGCGAGAGGCAGGGCGTGATTACGACGCTGATGAGGTGATAGTCGAATGAGCAAGACAGTCATTTTATTGGGCGCCGGCGGTCATGCCAGAGTGTTGTTAGATGCCTTGCGCTGTAATCAAGTGCAAGTGCTTGGTTACGTGGATCATCAGAAATCAACTGGGGGCATTGATGTCCAGTATTTGGGTGATGATGAGTGGCTGATGGGGTTTCCTGTTGATGACGTGGTATTGGTGAATGGCGTCGGTAATATTGGCCGGCGACAACAATTATTTGACGCCTTTAAAGCGCGTGGATTTCATTTTTCCCAGGTTGTTCATCCAAACGCAATCATTTCTGTGGCTGCTACTTTGGCCGAGGCAGTGCAGGTGATGGCGGGAGCCGTGGTTCAGGCTGGGGCTAGCGTCGGCGAGAACGCGATAATAAACACGCGCGCAAGTGTCGATCACGACTGCTATATTGGCAGGCATTCACATGTGGCGGTTGGCGCGGTTCTTGCTGGAGATGTTGGTGTTGGTGAAAGGACACTAATTGGTGCCGGCAGTACGGTGATCCAGAATTTATGTATTGGTAGTGACTGTGTGGTGGGTGCAGGTGCCGCAGTGATTGCTGATGTGCCTAGCGGGAAATCCGTGGTGGGCGTGCCTGCGCATGTGCTTGAATGAGGAGTTGTTATGAGTGATTTTTTAAAAGGTACCTATACGGTCGACAAAGAGATCGTTGATGAGACAGCCAAGGCCACTATTGCCAAAGACGAATTCAAGAAAAAGGCGTTGAATTCGATTGGCGGCAGCATGGTGTTTGTTGAGCGGGAAAAATATGTGTGGGATGGTGACGAAGAAGGAAAGTGAGTGCAATATTTCGTTCTTGAGGAGATGTAAAAATCAATGGATTTTGATGGTCTGGTAAATGATATTACGGACATTGGCTATGAGTGGCATAAGGATTTGATTGTGCAAAATTCGGCCAATAATGTCCCTTATATGGATGAAACGCTGAAGGCCTTAAACCATCCTGGGGCAGACAAAACAGACAGCGCCATTGTGATCAGTGCCGGGCCAAGTCTGCACTATAACGACAGTCTGAGTCTGCTGGCAGCCTCTGATTACAACGGCACTATTGTTGCCATTGATGGTTCTTACGTTAAGTGTCTAAAGGCTGGTGTCATCCCTGATTACGTTATCACGCTTGATCCGCATCCTACACGTATCGTTAGATGGTTCGGTGATCTTGATTTTGAAAAAAATATGGCGGGGGATGATTATTTTTCGCGCCAGGATCTGGACATGGACTTTAGGGAAAACAGCTTGCGCCAGAATCAGGAAAATATTGAACTGGTTAACCGGTATGCAGGCCAGTCGAAGTTGATTATTGCCTCAACTGCGCCAGCTAATCTGGTTCAACGCGCCAGGCAGGCAGGCTTTGATATGTATTGGTGGATGCCCTTGGTCGATAATCCCGATAGCGCCGGCAGTCTGACACGCAAGATGTATAACCTGACTAAACTGCCGGCGATAAATACGGGGGGCAATGTCGGTACTGCCGCCTGGGTGTTTGCCCAGTTTTGGCTGAAAATAAAAAATATTGCCGTGGTTGGGATGGATCTTGGTTATCGGCAAGATCTGCCCTACAACATGACTCAGGGCTATCCTGAGCTGGTGCAGATGCTGGGTGCAGAAAACGTTGGCAGCGATCTGTTTCCTGTGATTGAGAACCCGGATTCGGGCGAGGCATATTACACCGACCCCACCTATTTCTGGTATCGAAAAAACACCTTGGACCTTATCGCCAATTCGGGGGCAACACTCTACAACTGTACTGGTGGAGGCATTCTGTTTGGTGATGGTGTTATTGCCATGACGCTACAACAGTTTTTATCCGAACATGGCTAAAATTCTATTTATCAACCCGGTTGTGCGTGAGGAGGATGTGCCTAGACACATTCCCTATGGAATTGCCTTGCTGGCAGCGATTGCTCGTGATGATGGGCATCAGGTTCAAGTCTATGATGCCAATGCCTGGCGCAAAGGCTTTGACGTGGTGCGGCAAGTGCTTGCCGCTGACCAGTGGGATGTGGTGGCAATTGGCGGGTTAACCACAACCTATAATTTTATTAAAGAGGTGTGTCGCCTGGCTGGTGAACATGCCAAAGACAGCCTGTTGATAGCTGGTGGTGGTTTTCTCACCAGTATGCCGCGTGAGATTATGAGCTGGATACCGGAGATTGATCTTGGTGTGATCGGTGAGGCCTTTGTTACTTTTCCGGATGTCCTGAAAAAGATTGATAAAGGCGATCTGGATTGGTCTAAAACCCTGGGTGTTGTACATCGTAATGACAAAGGCAATATTATCGTCAATACAGAACGCCCCAATATTAACAACCTGGACACCATTCCCTGGCCTGCGTGGGAGTTCTTCCCGCTGGAGGATATCTACTTTAAAAACTCGTCATCACTGTTTAGTGAAGAGGCTTATTACGCCAAACGACGCATTGATATTAATGGCAGTTATGGTTGCAATCTGATCTGCAAATACTGCTGGCATCTGGGCACGACGGGTGACATGGTGGTGCGGCCTGATCCAGCGGGAAATAATGATGTGGCTTTTACTTATGGGCGCAATATTCGCTATCACTCCCCGGATTACATTATTGAAATGGTTAAACAGCTTAAGGCTGAGTTCAACATAGATTACGTTAATTTTCTCGATGAGAATTTAATGACTATGGATGTTTACAGTAAACGCACCTGGTTAAAAGAGTTGTGCGAAAAATGGATTGAGGCGGGGCTGCAACCGGATTGCCGTCGTCTTGGTGTGCCATTTGATGAGGTTGAAAATAATGGTGTCTTTTGGAGTGGAACCAGCCATGCATCACTGCATAGACCTGAGACATTAAAAATGATGTACCAGGCCGGTTGTACACATCTGGTTTATGGCTTGGAATCATTCGATAAAAAAATACTCAAAAATCTTGGCAAGGGTTCAACACCTGATAGAAACGAAACCAGTGTTGCTGTCTGTATGGCGTCGGGAATCATACCGATTCCAAATATTATTATTGGCTTTCCTGAAGAGAGCTTCGGCAGTGTCCGGGCGACGATTAAATCCCTGCTCAAACTGGGTATTCATGCCAAGCCTCACTTTGCGACCGCGTATCCAGGTTCGGAATGGTATTACCGCTACAAAGACTCTATTGCTGCGCAATATGATGGTAATCTGGAAAAGTATGTGTTGGATCTTGGTGATGCAACAAAAATAACAGCTACTATTTCACACAAGTTTTCCTGTATGGATCTGTTAGGTTTGCAGGAAATAGTGGCACAAAGAGATTTGCGACTTCTGGATATAGCCGAAAAACACTGGGGTCAGTCTGATGAAACCATCGTGGCAACGGCTACACCACAGATAAGCCATAACATTATCCAGGATAAGACAAAAACACCGTTACAAAAGTAAAGTCAGGGCGTTGTGTTTGGTCTTGGGGGCTGGGTAGGTTTTTAGTTTTATAAAGATAGCGGTTGGGAAATAAATTCATGGCTCTGCATGGCAAGATATTGGCGATTATCGCTGCTCGGGGCGGATCAAAAGGTTTGCCACATAAAAACATCCTTGATTGTGCTGGCAAACCGTTGATTGCATGGACGATAGATGCTGCACGTAAGTCAAAATTCATTGACACAGTATTGGTTAGCACTGATTCACATAAGATTGCTGACGTGGCATTGGAGCACGGTGCCTGGGTTCCTTTCCTAAGACCGTCAGAACTTGCTGAAGATGAATCAAGTATTGTTGATGTTATTAAAGATCTGCTTCAGCGGATGAGGCTGTTGAATTACAATTTTGATTATCTGTTACTGCTTCAGCCCACTTCACCTCTGCGTACAAGCGTGCATATCGATCAGGCCATTGAAAAGTATTTTTCTGCAAAGACATCAGAGCTGGATACCCTGGTTTCAGTTAAGCGTGTGAACAGCAAGATGCTGTGGGTGTTAGGTGAGGCGGCTGATAGTGGTTATGTCTTTAATCATTACGGTCTTGATTTGAGTGGTGATTCCAGAAGGCAAAGTTTGCCGGGCTGTTTTATGCCAAATGGTGCTATCTATTTAGCTAAGGCAGATGGGTTTGAAGGTTTTTATGGCGGGCAAACACGTTCCTACGTAATGGACGAAATTTCATCCATGGACATTGATTATCAGGATGACCTTGATCGGGTGGTGGCATATATTGAAAAACAGGACGAGTAGTCTATAAAAATGACTGCTGCTTGACCTGGCTTATGTGTTGTAGATGTTTGCCTTGTAGTTGTTTAGGTTTTTGGGTTGTTTGAACCAGTCAATGGTTTTGGTGAGACCATATTTTAAGCCCGCTATGCCCGGATATTGTGGTGCCCAGCCAAGTAAGGATTTTGCTTTGCTGTTATCAGCCCACAAGCGCTCAACCTCGCTGTTTTTGGGGCGGGTTCTGAGTTCATCTGTTTCTATTTCAATCTGTTCACCCATTAGTTCAGCGATCAGCGAAACTGTATCGCCTATTGATATTTCAAAGTTGCTGCCAAGGTTGATGACTTCACCGAGAGATTTGTCCGATTCAGCCGCGGCAATAAAGCCATTAACCGTATCGGCGACATAGTTGAAATCCCGCGTTGGAGTCAATGAGCCAAGCTTTATTTTTTTATTGCCATTGGCGATTTGGGTAATCACGGTAGGGATAACTGCTCGTGCTGATTGTCGCGGGCCATAGGTGTTAAATGGTCTGACGATGGAAACCGGCGTCTCAAATGAATTGTAAAATGAAAAGGCAATCTGGTCTGCACCGATCTTTGTTGCCGAGTAGGGCGATTGCCCCTGTAGTGGGTGTGTTTCTGTAATGGGGACAAATTGTGCGCTGCCGTAGACCTCGCTGGTGGATGTATGAATGAACTTGTCTACATCAAGGTCTCTGGCGGCTTGCAGCAGATTTAATGTGCCGCGGATATTGGTATCAACATAACTGTCGGGTGAGTCATAGGAATAGGGGATGCCTATTAATGCTGCCAGGTGCAGCACAACATCACAATCATGCATGGCTGAGCGCACACCATGTGGGTCGCGAATATCACCGGCAATAACCTCTATTTTGGATTTGATTGCATTGGTGGATTCATCCAGCCAGCCCCAGTGACCAAAAGAGTTGTAATAGACAAAGGCGCGTACATCATGGCCGCGCCGGATTAGTTCCTCGGTGAGGTGTGAACCAATGAAACCATCGGCACCAGTGATGAGAATTTTTTTACCCTGTAGATTCATTTGTTGCTTGTCTCTGGTTGTTCTAAAGACTTTAGCATAGCCTTAGCGGTGTGATTGTCGGGGTCTTTGCCAAGAATATAGTTCATTGCCCATTCAACACCTTCGGTTGATCCGTGCTGCTGGTAAATTTTGCCTAGCTTCATCATGGTGTTGAGGTCATCGGGGTGGTTGAGTAAGTAGTCGGTGTATATTTCGACGGCACTGCTTATTTCATCATTGGCCTGCAACATATCAGCGTACATGGGGATGTATACCGGGCTAATTGCAGAGAGTGTTTTTAAAATATCCAGAGCAGCATCGAGATTGTGGTCGTTTGTATAAAGTTCGAAGAGGCGTGTTAACGCATCAATTTGGGCGGGGCCGTCAATAATCTTTCGATAGGTCTTAATTGCCTTAGTCGTGTCATTACCCAGTTCGGCCAGATAAGCTTGTACCAAGGGCGAATAAAGTTGCGCCTGCTGGGTGTCATTGTATTCATTTAAGGTTGTCAGCAGGCTTTGCAGGCCGTCGCTGTCTTTATGTTGAAAATACTCCCGTGCCCGGCTGTTCAGCCCGTCAAGCCTGGCCAGTGCGCTGATGTTGTTTTGATGGCGTTTGGCTATTTCATCAACGGTGTTGTTAAACGTGGCTTGAAATGCATGCAGTGCCTGACGTTCTGGTGCTGGTAATTGATTGACATACTTTGTATGTTGTTTTGTCCAGTGAATGGCGCGCCCGGGTTGTTTGTCATGGTGCCATTGTTTGATCAATCGTTTTACGCTGGGTTGTGACTTTTCTTCTTCAATGCGGCTGATAATTCGTCTGTGGGTGTCATCCAGGGTGGCTGTTAACTCAGTGCAGGTGTCAATGATTGCCTGAAAGAAAAGCCGGTTGTTTTCTTTCAGGGAATCCTTGTTTTGGTTGTGGTGTTTGAGTAGGGGGATGAAGCGTTTTAACCCAAAGTATTTTATGAATTTTACTGTGCTGTCGTATGTCTTGTTGAGTTGTTTTTCGATCTTGTCCAGATTTTTGCTGGCTTTGAAATCGTTGCCTTTTTCGTCTTTATTAAACAGCTTTTGGTTGTATTCAAGCGCTTGGTTGGCCAGGTTTTTGATGTTTTTTAGTTCTGTGTGTACGCGCTCAACCTCATTTAGCACTTCGTTATAGTGCTGACGGCGACTGCTGCTGTTGTCGTCTGGGAGGTTGGTGTTAATGGTCTCCCGGGCGGATTTGCTCATGGGTTCGATTTGAATGTCGTTGGTGGGCAGGTGCTCTATATGAGAAAGGCGCATAGAATCCGGTGAAGGGTTGATGATTCGACAGCCTTGGATAAGGGCATTTTTGGCTTGTAAATTAATAACGTCGGCACAGTTTGTAAATGTTTTGTCGGTGTTGGCCAGCCTTCCCTCGTTGGTTTCTACCCGTCTGTCGCCATACATGGGTTGTGACCCCAGGGCGTGTTCAGCAGAGCCGCTGGCATGGGTGTGGCCTGTTTGGCTAAAACAAAAGTCTGCGCCGCCGAGAATGATCTGCGTCACGCCCATTTCCAGCGCCAGTGCCAAGGCTGTATTGGTGACTGTGTTTCCCGGGGATGAGGGAAGATTGTCCGGTTCCAAGGGGGTTGACCAGGGGTAGCGTTTGCCCATGAACGCTTTCCCCCCCCCCCAGCTCGATAGCATTATCGAGCTTAGGTGGTATTCACTTACCAGTAGCGTTTCATCTTCAAACTCAAACATCTCCCGGCTTACGCTGAGATTGACGTGGTAGGGATCGACGGAAACGCAGATATCTGGCTGGATATCAGCCTTAAGTAAGGCGTTGCTGATGCGCGATACGGCAATCACCAGCAGGTCGTGGCGATGTTTTTGTACCCAGGGCAGCAGGCTGTCAAGTGATGGCCCGCCTGCGAGTACTACCGCCGTTTTGCCACTAAATGTGTTTGTCAGGCAGGCTGCGGGTATTTGGTTTTCTGTCAGATTCTCCAATTGCCGCAGCGCAAAAGGGCGGTTATTGAGCCCCACCAAATATTTTTTGTGAATAAGGTCGAACTCATCCTTGATCGCTTTCCAAAATGGCGGGTAGGGGCTGTAATGGCCGTGAACCACCCCAAGTGAGCGAATGATGACAACGCGCCCCTGAATGAGGTGATCAAGCATGTCCATTTTGTCTATTGCCTGCTCCCGCCAGTTTTCCGGGGTTGTGATGACAATGTCTGCTGTGGGGCGGTCTTGGCTGGTTAGGCGCTCAAGGATGTCTGGCAACTCTATCAGCAAGTAGCGGCTGCCATTTGGGATGCCTGTTGTCTTTATGTATTGGTAGAGCAGGCCACTATCTGTGCCGGCGATAATATAGAAAGTATCTTTTTCAAACAGGCTGTCACCAAAATGAGATCGAAACACCGTGCTGGCATCAGTGCCCTGGAATGTATTGCGATTGATGGCGAATAAGGAATGCTCGCCGAATGCATTGCCGACTACGCTGTTTAAATCCGGTTGTGGTGAACGTTTGGGATCGCTCAAGTGCCTTTCTCCAGTGTCAATATCATGACTTTAGCTGTTTGGAGTAGCAATTAATACGCCAATGTTTTGAATTGTATAACTAAATTGCCGCGCCTGATTTGTTGGTTGTGGTCGAATTGTTGTTTGTATGGTCTGTGTATAGTTGTTTTAGAACATGATTTTTTTGCCATCATCCTAAAGTTTTTATATCGCAAGCCGTTACAGGAACTGGAAGCGGTAAATATTTCTAAATGATGTTAAGGGATATATCTGCTAAATATAAGTGACCTCTGACTCGGCCCACATTCGCCGTGCCAGCAGGGGGTTAGTTAAGAAGGAGCTAGAATTATGGCTGCTAGTGTAATCAATACCAACATCATGTCGATGAATGCCCAACGTAATCTGAATAAGAACTCGCTGAGCCTGGCGACGTCGATTGAACGATTATCATCCGGTTTGCGTGTCAATAGTGCTAAGGATGATGCCGCAGGTCTGGCGGTGGGCATGACTTTGGAGTCCAGTATTCGTTCGCTGACCGTTCAAATGCGAAATCAAGCCGATAATATCTCCACAGCGCAAGCCTTGGATGGCGGTTTGGGTGTGGCAACGGATATTCTGCAACGTATGAATGAACTGGCGGTGCAGGCACAAGGCTCAAACGGTATTGCCGAGGTGTCAAAAATCCAAGTGGAATATGCAGCTTTGAATGTCGAACTTGGCAATATTAGTGGAGTTACTGGCCCGGGGGGGTCGCTGGGTGCAAGTGCTGCGGGAATTGTGACTGCGATTGCTTCCGAGCTGGGTGCTGTTGCTGGTGCTCGTGCATCTCTGGGTGCTGCCATGTCGGTGGCTGAATTTACCATTCAACGATTCGATGCAGCGCGTGAGAGTGATTCCGCTGCGCGTAGTCGGATCATGGATGCGGATTTTGCCATGGAGACGGCTAACCTGACCCGAGGCCAGATCTTGCAACAGGCGGGTACAGCGATGGTGGCTCAGGCTAACCAGATTCCGAATAATGTGTTGTCTCTCCTGGGGTAATTAGGTGAGAAAGGCCCGGTCAAGATTGTTCTAACCGGGCCGATGTAGTAACTAAGGAGCGGTAAATATTTCTATATGAAGTATATCTGCTAAATATAAATAACCCCTGTCTAGGCTCGTTTTTAACCTATCAGCAGGGGATTTTAAAGGAGCTAGAATCATGGCTGCCAGTGTTATTAATACCAACATCATGTCGATGAATGCCCAGCGTAACCTGAATAAGAACTCGCTGAGCCTGGCGACGTCGATTGAACGATTATCATCCGGTTTGCGTGTCAATAGTGCTAAGGATGATGCCGCAGGTCTGGCGGTGGGCATGACTTTGGAGTCCAGTATTCGTTC
>JAJRUN010000044.1 GCA_024277755.1 Gammaproteobacteria bacterium
TACTAGCCCCGTCAGTCACTTGAGAGCCGACGCGATAGCGAGGTGACGAGGACGGCCGAGGCCTAAATGAGCTGTCGAAGAACGGAGTGGAGTTGGCCCATGGACGGGGCAACTCTTTAACGAGTACTGGAGACACCCTTGATTGATCCAGTGTGGCTTTCATGTGGCGATTAAAACCGCGACTATTGAACTGAGGCCAGCACTTTTGATGCGCGAGGCCAACGCAGCGCTGTTTTGGTGGTTGATCGCCTCGCGCAGCAGTGGGGTGACGTTGGTATCAGGCATGGTGAATCCTTTGGTAAGGGATGATCAAATTTGTTTCACCTTCGACCATCAGTGGTTATCACTTTCGTATCGATAGACAGCGCTGCCCCAATAACAGCTCTGTGGTTTTTGAGTTCTGCTCCAGCCCTGGCTGATAAGTTGCCTGCCGATAAAAAGATTGAAGATGCCGTGGCCGACCAACATAACGCGTTCAGAATCGCGTGCATGTTCGATCAGTTGCTGTGTCGCCTTGATTGCACGCTGGCGTGCCTGACGATGAGACTCTGCCCCCCCCGCATAGCCCATGAGCCACAGCAAACGTGTGA
This sequence comes from Gammaproteobacteria bacterium, assembly GCA_024277755.1. Taxonomy (GTDB): domain Bacteria; phylum Pseudomonadota; class Gammaproteobacteria; order Tenderiales; family Tenderiaceae; genus Tenderia. The sequence goes on from JAJRUN010000044.1 coordinate 591, forward strand.
TGATGGCTCCTGTTTTTACGCTGCATGGAAAGGGTAAGGGAAGTCGGCGCGGAAGTGGCGCTTCGCGAAACAGCTCGGTTGATACAATGCCCAGCTTGGGTTTCAGGTGCCGTGCCGATTCAACTGCACGCGGTAAGTGACTGCTGAACACTGCCGCCGAATGCTGGGTAAGTGCATGCAGTGCGTGGGGCGGGTGGCTATCAGGTTTCAGCCCTGCGGCATCATAGGCATCCAGTTTGGTCACCCATTCATTTCGACAGACCTTTTCGGTCATATCAAATGTCGGTTCGCCGTGTCGGATGAGGATGATTTCCATGTTTTCTCTAGCTTCCGATTATTAGTCGCTGAATTTATCGTGTTTTCAGTATGATGTGTAAGTAGTGTGAAGATCAAAGCGAAGGGGATATAAAAGTGGGCACAAAAGCACATTTCGACATGATGGCCGGATATCACCTGTGGGCGCATAAGCGTTTGAATCAATCGCTTGAGCCGCTTTCTGATGAAGAGTACCGCCAGGCGTGTGGCCTCTTTTTTAAATCCGTGCATGGCACCTTAAATCACCTGCTATTGGGTGATCGTATTTGGCATGGTCGCCTGCTGGGTGAACAGTTCCCGATTTCTGGCTTGGATCAAGAGCTTCTTTCATCACGGAGTGAACTGGCCGAGGCAGTGTTGGCTCAGGCTAGATGTTGGATCGATTGTGTGGGTCAGCTGTCGGAAGAACGCTATTTCGATCCATTGACCTACCGCAGTTCCACTGGGCACCAATATACTTTATCCGTCGGGCAGCTACTGGCGCATGTATTCAACCATGGCACCCATCATCGGGGGCAAATTTCAAGTTTCATCACCCAATTGGGTTATCCCTGCCCGGAGATGGATTTGGTCTACTTTCAGCTCGGTATGTAGGACTTTGTTGTTTTTCTGGCGCGACTTACGGGTGGTGACTGTTTAATCGAGGTGACTAACAATCTCATCCAGTCGTCGCCGGGTTGTTGGTTCGGGCAGTTCGGCGGGATAACCCAGTGACAACATGGCGATGGGGGTGAGTCCATCTTCGAGTTCGATAATCTGTTTGACCATCGCTTCATCGAAATAGCCTATCCAGGTAGAGGCCATGCCTGCTGCCACTACCGCTAACTGGGCATAGGCGGCGGCGATGGTTGCATCCTGTACGGCGTAAAGGTCATGACCACGGTCACCGTATTTTTCCGCTGAGCGATCCGGTTCGGAACAAAATACCAGGCAGATTGGGGCCTCGCTGATAAAGCTCTGTTCTTGTGCGGCGTTGGAAAGTGCTTGACGTTTTTCGTTGTTACTGACAACGATTATTTTGTAGGCTTGCAGGTCGCCAGCTGAGGGTGCGCTACAGGCAGTTTCAATGATGGCGTTGAGTTTTTCTTTTTCTACCGGCAGGTCGCTTTGATAGCTGCGTACCGAGTGACGATGACGTACTGTTTCAAAAAAGTCCCACATACTTTTCCCCTTCAGGTTTAGTCAAGTTCGTTAATGGCCTCGTGTTCCGGATAGTTTAATTTAAATACCTTGAGTGCGTCATCGGCTAGATCTTTGATGCCAAGTTGGCGGTAAGCCTTGATTATAATGATCAAGGCATCGGGAACGGCCGGTGTTTGCGGATAGTTGGCCAAAGCGTATTGAGCTCGTTTGGCCGCCGATAGATAAGCGCCACGACGAAGGTAGTAGTTGGCTGCGTGCAGCTCGAACTCTGCCAGTCGATTGCGGATATCAAGCATGCGTTGTTTGGCATCATTGATATATTTGCTGTCAGGAAAACGTTTGATCAGTTCTTCAAAGTGTTGAAAGGCATCTTTGCTGGTTTTCGGTTGGCGTTTGCTAAAGTCCAGCCCCAGGGTTAAATCCAGTGTGCTCATGCCGCGCTCGAAGCTGATCAGACCACGTAAATAATAGGCGTAGTCAACGTCTTTGGCGCGTGGATAAAGCTTGATGTAACGGTTGGCAGCGGCAATGGCTGAGTCGGGTTCGTCGTATTTGTAATAGGCGTAGGCAACTTCCAGCTGGGCCTGCTGTGTATAAGGACTGAAGGGGTGGTGAATCTCCAGATCTTCATAGTGTTTGATGGCCGTTTGGAAGTCTTTTGCCAACATGGATTCCTGGGCCTGATTATAAAACTCTGAGGCAGGCCATTTGGCTGGATCGCTGGTTGATGCGCAGCCAACTAGCAGGGATAAAAGCAGGACGGGTATCAGTTTTGTTAATGAGGGCATTGAATTGTTCCGGAACTTCTGGAGATGTTGTTGTTACTCAAGATCGTATTCCCGAGCCGTTGCTAGACTAGCATAGCGGCATTATTTTGTCCCTGTATTTAGGGCCGGTCTCAGTGGTTGTGTTGGTTCTCTATAATTGATGCCTGGACATCCTTGAATTGACGTATCCATATTTTTTTAAGCCCAAGTGCCTTTTTTAACCGTTCTGCTGTTGTATCTGCCACGTCTCTTTGCTTGTAGTTGCCGTATAGCAGTGAGTACCAGTCTTTGTTGTTGAGGCTGCGGTGAAAATAGGCGGCCTTGGCTTTTAATTTATGTTTGCTGATGTAGCTCACAAGCTTATCTTGATTGCCGGTGCCAATGAGCTGCAAGGTGAAGTGTGTTGGCTCTTGCTTTAGCAGCCATTCTTCACGCTGTATTTCTTTGATTGCATGGCTTTGTTTGATGGACTTTGGTTTTGCTTCGGGTGTGGCGGTTACGTTTGATGAAATAATTGTGCTTGATGCACGACTGATGAGCTCAAAAGCTTCCGCCGCTGCGGGTGTTTTTGGGTATTGTTCGGAAATATATTTGGCAAGCAGAAAAGCGTCTTTTTTGTCACCATTATTGAGCTTGGTTTTGACTGCCTGAAGTTCGCGGCGGGCAAGCTGATTACGCAGTGTGTTCATGCGTTGCAGGGAATTATCTCGATATTGGCTGTCAGGGTGTTTTTGAACGACTCGGGAAAAACTGTTGAATGCCTGACGCGCCAGGTCTGTGTCGAAGTTGGCTGTTGTAATGTCTGGGCTGGCTTCTATCTGTGCTTGTTCACTCCTTGCCAGGCCTTTTAAATAGTAGGCGTAGTCAATGTTTTCGTGGTTTGGGTAGGTGTTGATGAATCGTTCGACCTCTTTGACCGATGTGTCAAATTGTTTGAGTTTGTAGTGGGCATAACCCGTTTCGATCGGTGCCAGTTGAGAATAGGGGCTGAAGGGGTAGTAAATTTCCAGCTCGCTAAAATATTTGATGGCTGTTTCATGCTCACCGCTGGACTGGGCCTTGCGGGCTTCACTGTAGTAACGGTCAGGCGACCAGCTGGATTGCTGGATTGCTGGTGCAGGCGTTGTGGCGCAGCCACTGATGAATAAGGCGGTGATGAGCGTTATGAATAAGCGCATGCTGGCGGAATGGGTTGTTATTTAAAAGTAGTTGTGAGCCTAGCATATGCGTTGAATGTTGTCTTGATGGTGATGTTTTTCTGGTGGCTAAGAGAGTGCTAAATTTGTTAGTATTGGCTTTTTTCTGCCAGTCAAAATTCCGGGTTTTCAAATAGTTATGTCTAAAACAGAAATGCTTTCTGCAGTTGTGCCTGTTGAGATGGGCGGTAGCCGGCTGGATCAGGCTTTGGCGCAGCTTTTTTCTGATTACTCTCGTGCCCGTTTGCAGCAGTGGATTAAGGCTGGGAAGGTGTTAGTGGATGGCAAACAGTTGCGCCCCAGGGACAAGGTCATGGGGGGGGAGTTGCTGCAGGTGGAGGCAACCACGGAAGTTGAAGTGGTCTGGCAGCCTGAGGTGATTCCACTTGATGTTGTTTATGAGGACGAAGATATTCTGGTGATCAATAAGCCGGTGGGTCTGGTGGTTCATCCGGGCACGGGTAATCCGGATGGCACCTTGGTCAATGCTTTGTTGAATCATGCGCCGGAGCTGAGTGAAGTGCCGCGTGCAGGCATTATTCACCGTCTTGATAAGGCAACATCTGGCTTGTTGGTGGTGGCGCGGAATCTGAAATCGCAAAAACACCTGGTGGAAATGTTGCAGGCCCGTATCATGAAACGCGAATATCAGGCGGTGGCCACTGGTGTGATGGTGAGCGGTGGCACCGTAGATGAACCGATTGGCCGTCATGCAGTGGATCGCAAACGCATGGCGGTGGTGCATAACGGCAAAGAGGCGATTACCCACTATCGTGTGATTCAGCGTTATCGCGCTCATACCCATATTCGTGTCAATTTGGAAACCGGCCGTACTCATCAGATTCGTGTTCACATGGCTTATATTCGGCATCCGCTGATTGGTGACCAAGTTTATGGCCAGCGGTTGCGTATTCCGAAGGATAGTAGCGAGCAGATGACCAATACATTGCGTGGTTTTAAACGTCAGGCGCTGCATGCCGTCAAAGTCGGATTGGAACACCCGGGTACGGGTGAGCAGATAGAGTGGGAAGTACCGCTGCCAGACGATATGCTTCGCTTGCTTGAGGCTTTAAAGGAAGACGCCAAAACGCATGCCTGAGAAGGGGCTTGACTGGCTGGTGCCAGATTGGCCCGCGCCGGCTAATGTGCGAGCTGGCACCACAATCCGTCTGGGCGGGGTAAGCGTTGCGCCCTACGATAGTCTTAATCTTGGTGATCATGTTGGTGACAGCGCCAATGCTGTTGCAAGCAATCGTTCGCTTTTGAGACGGCAGTGTGGGCTGCCTGCCGAACCAGTCTGGCTTAAACAAGTGCATGGCATAGAGGTGGTGGACGCGGCCCTGGCAAGTGGTGTGCCTGTGGCAGATGCCAGCTTTTCTCATCAATCGAACATCGTCTGCACGGTGATGACTGCTGATTGTCTGCCGCTGTTGCTGTGTGATAAGGCGGGTTCGGTGGTGGCGGCTGTTCACGCCGGTTGGCGTGGATTGGCGGATGGGGTGATCGAAGCAACCATCAACGATATGGGGCTGGCAGCCTCCGGGTTGATGGCGTGGCTGGGACCGGCGATTGGGCCTGGGGTCTTTGAGGTTGGGGCTGAGGTGCGTCAGCAGTTTATTGCCCAAGATCCGCAAGCGGCCGATGCCTTTCAGCCGTCCAGGTCGTCATCAACACGGGGGCGCTGGTTGGCAGATATCTATCTGCTGGCCCGGCAGCGGTTAGCCAAATTTGGTGTTGAACAGGTCTGTGGTGGCCATTATTGCACCTATACCGATAGCGAACGTTTTTATTCTTATCGCCGTGATGGTGTAACGGGCCGGATGGTTTCATTCATTTGGCTGGATCGGATCGGGTGATATGATTGCCAACAATATGAGACCTTTGCACGATACAATTACAAGTAAAAATGGCTAATATTCACCTGCTTTTCGTTAGAAAACTTGTCAATAGCTCGCTATTAACTGCATTTTCTGCCTCAATCAGAAAAATATTAGCTCATTTTCCTTTCGCGCCTGTATCGTGCAAAGGTCTCAATATAACTCTGTATGAGGATAAATGATGACACATAGCTATATCCTGTCAGTAGTGGGTAAAGATCGCCCCGGCATCGTCTCTCATGTGACTGCAGCGCTCTATGACGGTGGTTGTAATTTAGGTGAGACATCCATGATTCGCTTGGGCGACAGCTTCACCATCATGATGATGGTACGCCACGATGGCACGGTGAAGTCACTACAGAGTTTGTTAAGCACGGTAGCCGATTCACTGGGGCTTCATGTGCATATCGATAAAATGGACGGCAAACTGCACGAACACCCTGAACCCGATGTGCAAATTACGGTTTATGGTGCTGACCGCCCCGGGATTGTTGCCCATGTCACTGGCGCCCTGGCTGAAGCCGGTCTGAATATTGTTAACCTGGATTCTGATGTGGGTGGCAGTGGCGATGCGCCGATCTATGTCATGCATATTGATGGTGTAGCTGTTGAAGGAGTTCCAGTGCTGGAATCGGCGTTGGATGTGGTGATTAAAGAAGGGGTGGATGCCAAGCTGACCCCCATCGAGACAATGATTGGTTAATCCATGTCCCTGTTAGAAATTCTGCAATACCCTGATCCACGTCTAAAGCAGATGGCTGAACCGGTGGAACGGTTTGATGATGATCTGCGGGCCTATATCGCTGACCTGGAAGAGACCATGCGGGCCGGGCCAGGGGGGGTGGGTATTGCTGCGCCGCAAACGGGTCACTTGATTCGCGTGGTGATTGTGGATGTTTCCAGCAAACCCAAGATTGAACAGCATGGCCGGCTGGTGATGGTAAATCCGGAAATCGTCAGCTATGAGGGTTTTGCCAAGGGGCGCGAGGGTTGTATGTCGATACCGGATTACACAGGTAATGTGGTTCGGGCTGAGCAGATTGTGGTGGAATATTTTGATGAGTTTGGTGAGCAGGGGCAGATTGAGAGCGTGGGGTTTGAGGCACGGGCTATTCAACATGAACTGGATCATCTCGAAGGACTGTTGTTTCTGGACAGGCTGGTCAGCCGGCGTAGCGATTTGTTTAAGCGGAAAACATATAAAAAATAAAATGATAGAGGAGGTAGTTAATGAGCCTTGAGAAGATTGCGTTTGGTGCTTTATTGCTGATGATGCTGGTTCTAACCTTTTTGAACTGGTTCATCTAAGCGTATTGTATGGCATCTCTATCCCCGGCTATTTTTATTATGGGGCCAACGGCAGCAGGCAAGACTGACCTGGCCGTGGCCTTGCAACAGCAGCTTGGTTGCGAGCTGATTAGCGTTGATTCTGCTCTTATCTACAAGGGCATGAATATAGGCACTGCCAAGCCGACAGCACAAGATCTGCAGCAGGCACCACACCGTTTAATCGATATTCTCGAGCCGACCGTGGCCTATTCAGCCGCCAATTTTCGCAACGATGCCCTGGCCGCCATGGCCGAAATCACTAACGCCGGAAAGATTCCATTGTTGGTGGGGGGGACAATGCTCTATTTCCGTGCCCTGGAGCATGGCCTGGCTGATTTGCCTGCCGCCGATGATCAGGTGCGAGCCCGTCTTGATGCTGAAATTGAGCAACATGGCTTGGCGGTCATGCATCAGAAGCTGCAACAGATTGACCCGGAATCTGCCGCTCGTATTCATCCTAATGATCCACAGCGTATTCAGCGTGCCCTTGAAGTTTATGAGATTAGTGGTAAGACGATGACCGAGCTGCATGCAGAGGCGCTCAAGGATAAGTTAGAGTACCGTGTGGCCAAGATTATTGTTGCGCCGCAGGATCGGGCTATCCTCCATCAGCGCATAGAAAAACGCTTTAAGCTGATGATGGAAAAGGGGTTTGTCGATGAGGTTGTTGGCTTACGTCGGCGTGGTGACCTGGGGCTGAGTTTACCTTCCATGCGGGCTGTGGGATATCGCCAAGTGTGGGAATATCTTGATGGTCAGTATGATTATGATGAAATGTTGCAAAAGGGCGTTGTTGCGACCCGCCAGTTTGCCAAACGTCAACTGACTTGGCTCAGGGCTGAGCAGGGGGCAACCTGGCTGGAAGCTGAATCGCCAAATTTATTACAACAGGCCTTGAAATACATTAAGTCCAACCTCAATATATGATTGCGGTTGGGTGTGTTAGTATTTCTGGCGGCTGTGTCCCCGGATTTATTTAAGTCATTGCGGTTGGCTGCGGTGAGAGGTTGTACGCTCGATAAACAATAACTAAAGGAGAGTGGCAGAATGAGTAAAGGGCAAATGTTACAAGACCCTTTTTTGAACGCCTTGCGTAAGGAAAAAGTTCCGGTGTCAATTTTTTTGGTTAATGGCATCAAACTGCAGGGCCATATAGATTCTTTCGACCAATTTGTTGTGTTGCTGAAAAATAGTGTTAACCAAATGGTCTATAAACATGCAATTTCAACCATAGTCCCTGCCAGAAATGTCAAATTGCCAATGAGTGATGAAGACGCTGGCAGCGCTTAGCAGGCAGGTAAGTATTTAAGTGGAGTTTTTTGAACGCCCCGGCGAGGGGGAACGTGCCATCCTGGTACATCTGGATTTTCAGGTTGAGGATGCTCGCGAAGAGTTGGAAGAGTTCAAAGAACTTGTCCTATCGGCCGGTGCTGAACCTGTGGCAATTGTGCAGGGCAGCCGCCGTGCCCCGGATCCCAAATATTTTATAGGTGGTGGTAAGGCCGAAGAGATTATTGCCATTGCCGAGGTTAAAGAGGCCGAGTTGGTCATCTTCAACCATGCCTTGTCGCCATCTCAAGAACGTAATTTAGAGCGCTTACTAAAATGCAGGGTATTAGACCGGACAGGTCTTATCCTCGATATTTTCGCACAGCGGGCGCGTACCCATGAGGGTAAATTGCAGGTTGAGCTGGCTCAGTTACGGCATTTGTCGACCCGTCTTGTGCGCGGTTGGACGCACTTGGAAAGGCAAAAGGGTGGTATTGGCCTGCGTGGCCCGGGTGAAACCCAGCTCGAAACCGACAGACGTTTGATCGGTCAGCGCATCAAACAACTCAATAAACGTCTGGAAAAGGTGCGACGCCAGCGTGAGGATAGGCGACGTTCACGGCGTAAGGCCATGGTGCATGCAGTGTCGTTGGTTGGCTATACCAATGCGGGTAAATCGACCTTGTTTAATTGCCTGACCGATGCAAACGTGTATGCTGAAGATCAGCTTTTTGCCACGCTCGATCCAACCTTGCGTAAATTTGATGTTGAGACTGAATTCGATACAATTCTAATCGATACAGTCGGTTTTATTCGTCATCTACCTCATAGTTTGGTGGCGTCATTTCGTTCGACCCTGGAGGAAACCCAGGAGGCGACTTTATTGATGCATATCATCGATGCCCATGATGACGGTCGGCATGAACGGATTTATGAAGTTAACGAAGTTTTGAAAGAAGTCGGTGCTCATGAGGTGCCGCAGCTTGAGGTCTATAACAAGATTGACCTGATGCAAGAGGCAGAACCCAGAATTGATCGCGATGAGCTGGGTCGTCCGCTGCGGGTTTGGATTTCGGCGAAAAATGGTGATGGTCTCGATTTGCTTAAACAGGCGGTAACTGAACTTTTGCAGTGGCAAGAGGCCAAACAGCGGGGTGAAGAGGCAACGTTTGGCAGGCTGAGCAGCCGCCAGCATTATCAATTGAAAATATCACCGATGGCTGGTCGTTTGCGGGCTGAACTGTTTGATCGTGAAATGGTTGAATCTGAAAACGTACTGGAAAATGGTGATTGTTTGTTGGATATTTTTACCTGGCCACGACAAATGGAAGCATTTTGTCGCCAGGATGGCTGTGAGTTAATAGCAGATAACGACGCGATTCGGTTATAAATTTATCATTTAGTCTTGCTGTAGAGTGATAAGGTTTCTAAAATTGCTAGTTCTGGTCTGATTGCCTGAACTGGCTTATGACTTTTATTGATTGGAGAGGCATATGGCCTGGAATGAGCCGGGTGGATCGAAGGATAATGATCCATGGGGAAACAAACGCAAAGATGAGCAGGGGCCGCCTGATCTGGATGAAGTCGTCCGTAAGATGCAGGATAAGCTTGGTTCACTATTTGGTGGCAAGAAGAGCAGCAACAATAATGGCGGTGGCAGTGGTGGTCCTGGTTTAGGTAAGGGCGGTGCGGCTGGAATGGGGGTGACCCTGGCGATTGCTGTGGGTGCCTGGCTGGTCTACGACATGGCGCATATTATTCAGCCTGCCGAGCAAGGTGTGGTTATGCGTTTTGGTAAATATGTTGACACCTTGCAGCCTGGTCTGAGTTTTCGTTTGCCTCGACCCATTGAACAAGTGGTGTTGGTGGATGTAGCCCAGAATAGGGATGTACTCATTGGTTATCGTTCCGCAGGGGGTGGTGGTCGTACTAGCAGCAAGACTTCTTCAGTTGTCAGTGAATCGTTAATGTTGACCCGCGATGAAAATATTGTCGATGTTAGTTTTGCGATTCAATACAACATTAAATCTTCTTCCGACTATCTATTTAAAGTCCGTGACCCGGATTTGACTCTGCGTGAGGCAGCAGAGAGTGCTATCCGTGAGGTGGTGGGTAAAAGTGATATGGACTTTATCTTGAAAGAAGGTCGTAGTGATATTGTCGGTGGTGTACAGAAACGGATTCAGGAAGTTATTGATAACTACGAAACTGGTTTGATGGTGATAAGTGTCAATATGCAGGACGCACAACCACCCGAACAGGTTCAGTATGCATTTGATGATGCGGTTAAAGCACGAGAGGATCAACAGCGTTTGATCAATGAATCTCAGGCTTATGTCAATGATATTTTACCTAGGGCACGTGGTGCCGCTGCACGCCAAATCGAAGAAGCCAGTGGTTACAAAGAACAGGTTGTAGCGCAGGCTGAAGGTGAGGCTGCTCGCTTTGAGAGCATCCTGGCTGAATACCAAAGGGCACCTGAGGTGACTCGCCAACGTCTTTATATAGAGACCATGGAGGAAGTGCTATCTAAAACTCCCAAGGTACTGGTGGATGTTGAAGGTGGCAACAATATGATGTTTCTGCCTCTGGATCGAATGATGCAGGGACAGGCGGTTACTCAGGAGCCGAGTCTTGGTAGTTCAAAGTTTTCTGCCTTGGAGCGTCAGGCAGTTTCTGCTGCACGTTCAGCGCAGCAATCTATACAGCGTGAACGTGATTCACTTCGTAGTCGGGAGCAACGCTAATGAATCAGAATAAAAATTTAGGGATTGTTATTCTGCTGGGTGCTGTCCTGGTGGTGGGTATGTTTTCTGTTTTTACAGTTAATGAGCGTGAGAAAGCATTATTATTACGTCTGGGTGAAATCGAGACAGCTGGCTTTGAGCCTGGCATCCACTTCAAGATTCCGTTTATCAATAATGTGAGAAAGTTTGATGGCCGTGTGCTGACTATGGATGCTGCACCAGAGAGTTTTCTGACGGTTGAAAAGAAAAACGTGGTGGTAGATGCCTTTGTTAAGTGGCATATCGCTGATGAGTCCAAGTTTTTTACTGCGATGGGAGGGTCTGTAAACCGTACTAATACCCGTCTGTCACAGATTGTCAAAGACAGTCTGCGTGAAGAGTTTGCCCGTCGTACTATTCAGGAAGTGATTTCGGGCGAACGTGCTGAAATCATGGACGTTGCAACGCTGACGGCAGATGCAAAGTCGCAGGAATTTGGCGTCAGGGTGGTTGACGTTCGCATCAAACGTATCGATCTGAAGGGTGAGATCAGTGCTTCTGTTTATGATCGTATGGAAGCTGAGCGTGCCCGGGTGGCTGCTGACTTTCGTGCTAAGGGGGCAGAAATCGCAGAAAAAACCCGAGCAGATGCAGACAAACAACGGACGGTTTTGTTAGCAGAGGCCTATCGTGATGCTGAGCAATTGCGTGGTCAGGGCGATGCCATGGCCGCAGATATCTACGCCAGGGCCTACAATCAGGATGCAGAATTTTATGCCTTTTACCGCAGTCTGTTGGCTTATAAAGAATCATTCAAAAATAAGCAGGACATAATGGTGGTCAAACCTGACACTGAGTTCTTTCGCTATTTTGGTGACCAGGATGGCGTTAAGCAGTAAAGATGCAGCCTGACGGGAAATTTGTTTCATAAACAGGTAAAATACGAAACCGGGCATGACACGAAGTGTGATGCCCGCTTTTTTTGGTAACGATGATGTGGCAAGACTTATGGGTCGCGCTGGCCCTGGTTCTGGTGATTGAAGGAATTTTACCCTTTGTTAATCCCAATGGCATGCGCAGTGTCTGGCAACAGATGGCGCAAATGGACGATAAATCCCTGCGTATTAGTGGCCTGGTAAGTATGATTGCTGGTCTCATCGTATTAAGCCTGGTGCGCTAACTGCACTTACAATAAACAAAAATGGTTGAAAGCGTGACACAGAAAAACGAACGCTGGTTATTGCCAGAAGGCATAGTTGAGTTGTTGCCGGAGCAGGCGCAGCAGCTTGAGCAATTGCGCCGTCTATTACTGGACAACTTTAATCACTGGGGTTATGAACTGGTGATGCCGCCGCTAATGGAATATCTGGAATCATTACAGGTGGGCACAGGTAATGACCTTGATCTCCAGACATTCAAACTGATTGATCAGTTGACCGGTCGCCTGATGGGGATTCGTGCTGATATGACGCCGCAGGTGGCACGTATTGATGCGCATATTCTCAAACGTGACGTGCCGACCCGGCTTTGTTATATCGGTCCTGTTTTGCATACAAAATCATCCGGATTTGAACGTTCCCGTTCACCTCTTCAGGTGGGGGCCGAACTCTATGGTCACGCCGGTATCGAAAGTGATGTGGAAATTCTGCGTTTGATGGTGGAAACGCTGATGCAGGCGGGGGTTGAAAATATTCATATTGACCTGGGGCATGTGGGAATTTATCGCGAACTGGTGAAAGAGGCAGGTTTGTCAGCTGATCAGGAAGTGACCCTGTTTGAGGCGCTGCAACGCAAAGCCAGGCCTGAAATTGATGCCTGTCTTGAACAATGGTCAGTGAAAAGTCCGGTGCGTGAACAGCTCTCGAGCCTGGTGGATTTGAATGGTGATCGTTCAGTGTTGGCCAAGGCCCGTGACGTATTTGCTGAGGCGGGTGAAGATGTTAAGTCGGCACTGCAAAATCTGACGCAGATCGCTGAGTTGGCCGAACGCCATATTGGCGACCTGCCACTCTATTTCGATTTGGCAGAACTGCGAGGCTACCGTTACCAGACCGGTGTGGTATTTGCCGCATTCGTTCCGGGGCATGGGCAAGAAATTGCTCGTGGTGGCCGTTATGATGCTATTGGCGAAGCCTTTGGTCGCGCCCGTCCGGCAACAGGTTTTAGTGCTGATCTCAAGAACCTTATCAGTCTTAGCCAGAAGGGTGTGCCCACTGCCAGCGGTATTTTTGTGCCAATCTGCGATGATCAAACGCTTGACGCCAAAATTGCCGAATTGCGGAACCAGGGTGAGCGGGTTGTGACTATGTTGCCGGGGCAACAGGGGGTTGCTGCAGACTTTGCTTGTGATCGTGTTTTGCAACAAAACGGTAAAGACTGGAAAGTGCTTCCTGTTTGAAGCTGACTTAATAACCAGTTAGAACTTTATATTTATCTACAAATGGTAATCAACAAATGAGCAGTGGTAAGAACGTAGTTGTCATCGGTACCCAATGGGGTGATGAGGGCAAAGGCAAGATTGTTGACCTGCTGACAGACACGGTTGCGGCAGTCGTACGTTTCCAGGGTGGCCATAACGCCGGCCACACCTTGGTTATTGATGGTAAAAAGACTGTTTTGCATCTGATTCCATCGGGTATTCTGCGTGAAAATGTGCAGTGCCTGATTGGCAATGGCGTGGTGTTATCGCCGGAAGCATTGCTGACTGAGATTGAAGGTCTTGAGGCCAAGGGCGTGCCTGCGCGTGAACGTTTGAAGATCAGCCCATCTTGTCCATTGATTTTGTCTTATCACGTTGCTCTTGATCAGGCCCGTGAAAAGGCACGCGGCAAGGCCGCAATTGGTACTACCGGTCGTGGTATTGGGCCAGCCTATGAAGATAAAGTTTCGCGCCGTGGCTTGCGTCTGGACGACCTGTTTCACCGTGAACGTTTTGCTGCAAAATTGGGTGAAGTCCTTGATTATCACAACTTCGTTCTGAAAAACTATTACAAAACTGATACGGTTGATTTTCAAAAAGTGCTGGAGCAAAGCCTCAGCTGGGCCGAGCAGCTTGAACCAATGACCGCCGATATTACCGGTATGTTGCATGATTATCGTGATCGCGGTGAACATGTTATGTATGAAGGTGCTCAGGGCGCATTGCTGGATATTGATCATGGCACCTATCCATTTGTAACCTCCTCAAATACCACCGCTGGTGGTGCGGCAACGGGCAGTGGTATGGGACCTCGTGGTCTCGATTATGTTGTTGGCATTACCAAGGCCTACACCACCCGTGTTGGCGCTGGCCCGTTTCCAACAGAATTGTTTGACGAAATGGGCGAGCATCTGGCGCGTCGTGGTCATGAATTTGGCTCCACTACTGGCCGCGCCCGTCGTTGTGGTTGGTTTGATGCCGTTGCCTTGCGTCGTTCGAATCAGGTTAACAGCGTCACAGGTTTATGCATTACCAAGCTGGATGTCATGGATGGCCTGGATACTATTCGTATCTGTGTTGGTTATGAGCGTGACGGCAAGCCACTCGCCTCAGTTTCATTGGCAGCGGATGTACTGGAAGATTGCACTCCGGTTTATGAAGATATGTCTGGCTGGAAAGAATCAACGGTTGGTGTGAAAAATTATGATGCTCTGCCTGCTGCTGCCCGTGCTTACCTGAAACGTATCGAAGAGATATCAGGTGTGCCCGTGGACATAATTTCAACTGGCCCTGATCGTGAAGAAACAATTGTACTCAGAAACCCATTTGAAGCGTAAATCATAAATAAACCAACACATGAGGCCACAGCATTTAATCGTGCTGCGGCCTTTTTGGTTTTAGACTGGGGCATATAAAATTATATTTATTTGAGACTGTTTAGATGCATGAAATTTCGCTTTGCCAGAGCATCTTGAAAATTATTGAACAACAGGCTGCGCAACAGAACTTCAGTTGCGTTAAGACAGTGTTTCTTGAAGTGGGGCGATTGGCAGGGGTTGAGCCGGATGCACTGCGTTTTGGTTTTGACGCTGTGATGAAAGGCTCTATGGTTGAGGGTGCAAGGCTTGAAATTATAGATGTTTCTGGTTTGGCTGTTTGTTTGCGGTGCAACAACAGGGTGGATATGAAACAGCGTTTTGACGCCTGCCCGGCATGTGGCGACATTCCATTGTTGATTGAGAAAGGTGAAGAACTGCGGGTTAAAGAGTTGGAGGTGGAGTAGTGTGTATTGATTGTGGTTGCAGCAGTGAACATGTTCGCGTCGATAATGAAACGCATTTCTGCGGCAGTCGCAGGGTCAGTATTGAGATGGATATCCTAGCCTCAAATAATCACTATGCAACCATCAATCGCCAGTTTTTGACAGAGAAAAAAATTTTTGCCTTGAATTTATTGTCCAGCCCGGGGTCAGGCAAAACAACCTTACTCACGCAAACCATTTATGACTTAAAAGAATCGATCAACATAACTGTGATCGAAGGTGATCAACAAACGGCTAATGATGCTGAGCGAATTCGTGCAGCGGGTGTGAATGCTGTTCAGATCAACACAGGCAAGGGCTGCCATCTTGATGCGCAGATGATTGGGCATGCACTGAAAAAGCTGCAACCTCAGGACTGCAGTCTGCTGTTCATCGAAAATGTTGGTAATCTTGTTTGTCCTGCCGGTTTTGATCTAGGCGAGGCCTGCAAGGTAGTGATTCTTTCCGTGACCGAAGGTGAAGATAAACCGCTTAAATACCCGGATATATTTCATGCCGCTGATGTGATGATTATAAACAAGATTGATTTGTTGCCGTATATCGAGTTTGATCTAGGCAGGTGTATTGAATATGCCAAACAGATTAATCCGGAGATTGAAATTATTCAGCTATCCGCCAGCAAAGGTGATGGTTTGGATGTCTGGTGCGGTTGGATACAGCAACAGCAATTGTTGCTGCTAAAAGGGCGGTAAGATGTGTCTTGCCATTCCTGCTGAAGTCATCTCTATTGATGCAAATAATGACAACGCAGTCGTCTCACTTGGTGGTATTAAAAAGAAAATTTCGTTGGCATTGGTTGATGATGTTGTGATCGGTGACTATCTTTTGATTCACGTCGGTTATGCCTTGAGCAAGATTGAAGCTAACGAGGCACAAAAGACGCTGGAATTGTTTGCCGAGGCAGGAATGTTGGCAGAGCCACCGAAATGAAATACATCGACGAATTTCGCGATCAGAAAACGGCTATAAAAATTGCAGCCGCGATCAAACAAGAATCACATCCAGATCGTCATTATCGCTTGATGGAATTCTGCGGCGGTCATACCCACGCTATCTTTCGCTACGGCATTCAGAACCTGATGCCAGTCAATGTTGAATTTGTTCATGGCCCCGGTTGCCCAGTGTGTGTCCTGCCAGCCGCACGTATCGATGAGGCCATTCAACTGGCAGAACAACACGGCGTCATCCTATGCACCTATGGCGATATGATACGCGTGCCAGCTGGCAACCGGCGTAGCTTGATGCAGGCCAAAGCCGATGGTGCTGATATCCGTATGATCTATTCAAGTCAGGATGCCTTGCGGATTGCACGCAACAATCCGGATAAACAGGTGGTCTTTTTTGCTATTGGTTTTGAAACCACCACACCGCCAACAGCGGTTGTGATTAAACAGGCAGCAGCCGAAGGTCTGAAAAACTTTTCTGTTTTTTGTAACCATCTTCTTACCCCCGCGGCGCTAGATGCAATTCTTGAGGCTAAAGAGCCTGTTGCTATCGATGCCTTTCTTGGCCCCTCGCATGTCAGCACAATTATCGGTAGTCGAGCCTATGAAACGTTTGCCAAAGTCTATGACAAGCCAATCGTGATTGCCGGTTTTGAACCACTGGATGTCATGCAATCAACCTTGATGGCAATACGTTTGATCAACCAGGGTAGTTATAAGGTTGAAAATGAATACAGTCGTGTGGTAACGCCTGGAGGCAACATCAAGGCACAACAACTCATGGCCGATGTGTTTGAACAGCGTGATAGTTTTGAGTGGCGTGGCCTGGGGGTAATTTCCAACAGTGCCTTACAACTAAAACTTGAATACGCGGCCTTTGATGCCGAACAACGTTTTTCCATCGAGGCACAATTTATTGCCGATGTTAAAGGTTGTGCCTGTCCCGAGATCCTGCGCGGGCAAAAAAAACCGCATGAGTGCAAACTGTTTGGCACGGTTTGCACACCTGAAAACCCGATGGGTTCCTGCATGGTTTCATCTGAGGGTGCCTGTGCAGCCTACTGGTCTTATGGTCGACACCGCAAAGAGTCTGTTGCATGAGTCTTGATCTGAAAAACGGCAACATCAACATGGGCCATGGCAGTGGTGGTCGTGCCATGGCACAGCTGATCGAAGGCCTGTTCCTCAAATACTTTGATAATGCCTTATTGCGTCAGGGCAATGATCAAGCCAGTTTTGATGTCGATGCAGGACGGATGGTGATGAGCACCGATAACCATGTCATCACACCCTTGTTTTTCCCCGGTGGTGATATCGGCAGTCTGTCAGTGCATGGCACGCTGAATGACATCGCCATGTCAGGTGCCAAACCACTTTATCTCTCGGCCGGATTTATCCTTGAAGAGGGCCTTGCACTGGCTGAACTTGAACGCATTGTCATTAGCATGGCCGGCGCAGCACAGCAGGCCAATGTGAAAATCATTTGCGGTGATACCAAAGTGGTGGAGAAGGGTAAGGGGGATGGCGTTTATATCAATACCACTGGCGTAGGTGTTGTTCCAAAAGGCATCAATATTTCGGGTGATTTGGCCCGCCCCGGTGATGCCATCCTTATTAGTGGCACCATCGGCGATCACGGTATTTCTGTCTTATCCAAACGTGAAAACCTGGAATTTGAAACCACTATCAAATCAGACTCGGCAGCACTGCATGAATTGGTAGCAGAGATGATCAAGGTCGTGCCGCAACTCCACTGCCTGCGTGATCCAACCCGCGGAGGTTTAGCTACAAGCTTGAACGAATTGGCCAAACAATCAGGCGTAGGCATGCAAATAAACGAGGCTGGTATTCCTATACAAACCGAGGTTAACGCCGCCTGCGAACTGCTAGGGCTAGATCCACTTTATATTGCCAATGAAGGAAAATTGATTGCAATTTGTGCAGCTGAAGATTCGGAACCCTTGTTATCCGTTATGCAAAATCATCCCCTTGGCCACAATGCAGCCATCATCGGCGCGGTGATGGAAGACAAAGATCAACTAGTGCAGATGCAAACCAGCTTTGGTGGGCAACGATTGCTGGACTGGTTGATGGCAGACCCATTGCCGAGGATATGTTAGCTGAACAATAGTATTGAAAAATACCATGGGTATCAGGGGGAAGGTTTATTGTCCCGCTCAGGGTGAGTTGGTATGTTTTTGATGCCATCATCAGGTATTCTGGTTAACTCAATCCGGGTACCTTGCTGAGTTCATTTTCAAGTTCAATCGGCCGGACATCGTCCAGTGCTGAATCTATCGTCTGGTACTCATTTCCGGTGAGGTGCCTGTGCCTTACCAGCTGGATTCTGTTTAAGGTTCTTGGTTTTATTTGCGTTTGCAAAAAACTGAAATTTTCTTGTTTCTTTATCCATAAAATCAATATTTTCTTCGTCCAAAGAACAGCGCCTT
Organism: Gammaproteobacteria bacterium; assembly: GCA_024277755.1. Lineage (GTDB taxonomy): Bacteria > Pseudomonadota > Gammaproteobacteria > Tenderiales > Tenderiaceae > Tenderia. The sequence continues at coordinate 18,848 of JAJRUN010000044.1, forward strand.
GTGCTAAAGTCTTGCATTGTTTTATGGCGTTACGCCGTGTTTTTGGAGCAATAGATTGCAGTCTGATGTAAATGAAACGGAAGCCACGCTTCCTCTCGATGAAAACCTCAATTTCGATTTTAGTTCTACCTCTGTTTCGCGCTCAGGCCCTGATTCTGCGGCGCTTGAGATCAAGGGTTCCATGTTCACCTTGCCGGTGTTGCGCGTGCAAAGTACGGATATGGAATTGATCGCCAAGGATCTATCTCAACGCCTGGCCCAGCATCTGCGCTTTTTCAAGCATGCCCCTGTGGTGATTGAACTCGATCGTCTTGATGATCAGGCCAACAGGCTGGATTTGCCTGCCCTGTGTGTCTTGCTGCGGCAGGCCCTTCTGGTGCCCGTTGGTGTCAGGCAGGCTAACCCCGAGCAGGCCAAAGCAGCGATTGCGGCTGGCCTGGCGGTTTTGAAAGGCGGAGGTAGCGTATCACCGCGCAGTCCGTCTTCAGCCCCAACAAATCAGGCCAAGGCGACAACTGCGTCGAGCAAAGTTGAGGCGGTCAACCCACCTGTGGCGCTGCCTGCCAAGGTGGTATCGCAGCCAGTGCGTTCAGGGCAGCAAATTTATGCCCGTGGTGACTTGATTGTATTGGCGGCGGTTAATGCCGGTGCTGAGGTCATTGCCGGTGGCAATATCCATGTCTATGCCCCTTTGCGCGGCCGGGCATTGGCTGGTGTACAGGGTGATACCAGCGCGAGTATCTTTACTCAATCGATGGAAGCCGAACTGGTTGCCATTGCCGGTAATTATCAGGTGTTTGAAGACGGTGCGGCAAAAGATATTTACAGCCGTGCGGTGCGTATCTTTTTGGATGGTACACATATTAAAATTAGCCCCCTGGGCCAATAACAGGCTTGGCCGTTCGTTGCCTGATGAGATGAATTCACCGAGGTAGCGGAGGTCAAGTAAGCGGGAAGCTGGTTTTATCGTGACTACTCAGGAGTAGTCAAAGTTAACAGTAGCTGCTCAGAGGTGAGCTGAGTAGTTAAGTTTTATTTAACGTTAAAGGAGACATAACTTGTCTAAGGTTATTGTTGTTACATCCGGCAAAGGCGGAGTAGGTAAGACCACTACCAGCGCAAGCTTTGCCACGGGTCTTGCCATGCGGGGTCACAAAACTGCGGTGATTGATTTCGACGTGGGCTTGCGTAATCTGGATCTGATCATGGGCTGTGAACGCCGCGTTGTTTATGATTTTGTTAATGTCATCAATGGCGAAGCGAGTCTGAAACAAGCTTTGATCCGTGACAAGGCCCACGACAACCTCTTCATCTTGCCAGCGTCACAGACACGCGACAAAGATGCATTTACCACCGAAGGTGTGGGCAAAGTGATGGATGAGTTGCGTGAGAGCTTTGATTACATTATCTGTGACTCCCCGGCGGGTATTGAAAAAGGGGCCATGATGGCACTCTATTTTGCTGATGAGGCCTTGATTGTCACCAATCCTGAAGTGTCATCGGTGCGTGATTCTGACCGTATTCTGGGGATTCTCGGTGCCAAGTCCAAACGTGCTGAAGAAGGTCAGGAGCCGATCAAAGAACATCTGGTTATTACCCGTTATTCAGCCAGCCGTGTGGCTACCGGAGAGATGCTTGCTATCGAAGATATTCAGGAATTGCTGGGCATCGATCTGATTGCTGTCATCCCAGAGTCTGGTGCTGTATTGCAGGCCTCTAACGCTGGCGTACCAGTGGTGCGCGATGAGGTTAGCAACAGTGGTCAGGCCTATCAGGATCTTGTCAGCCGTTTTCTTGGTGAAGACCTGCCGATGCGCTTTCTCGATACGGAGAAAAAGGGCTTTCTGAAACGTTTATTTGGAACCTAAATGATGTCGATTCTTGATTATTTAACCCGTAACCGCAAAAAAAAGACCGCCTCGGTTGCCAAAGAACGTCTGCAGCTGATTCTGTCACGCGAGCACGGAACCAACAGTGGCCCTGACTATCTGCCCGCTCTGCAAAAAGAGCTGTTGGAAGTGATTAGCAAGTACACCCATATTGATCTTGATGATATCAAAATCAATCTTGAAAAAGATGGTGATTGTGAGATTCTGGAACTTAATATCGCCTTGCCAGAATCACAAAATAAAGTCGCTTAGTAAAAAAACAAACCTGGCTATGGCGTATTGGTCGTAGTCAGGTTTTTTATCGCTTGTAAACTGGGGCTACCACCTGATATGCAAACCTTCGACTTTGAATACGACGACACCGATCAGCTTGAAAGTGCCAGCTATCCCGGCGGCCTACAAACATTCACTTATGACGACTTTGACCGTCTCAATACCCTAAGTGAATTCGGTTTTGCCGATCTGGTCAAATTTGATTATGACCATCAAGATCGCGTCACCGCCATCATCTATGGCTACAACAACGGTGTTGCCTGCTATCAATATGATGCCGATGGCCGCCTCACCAAAGTCGGTCGCATACTGACAGGCCAAGACAGCACAGCCTGTCAAAGCGTCGATGTCGAATGGACCAGCTATGTCTATGATGCCAAAGGCCGCCTCGATACACGCACCTACCACAATGGCGTGCGAAGCTACTGGGACTATGCGCTCGATACCGGCCAGCTAAGAGAGATTGGCCACACCAAAGCCGATGGCACACTGATCTACAGCGACACCTTCATCTACGTGCCCGGCACCAACCTGTATGACAAAATCAGCCGCACCGACGCCACTGGCCTAAAAACCACCGACTATGACTACGATGCCCATCAGCGCCTCACCAGTGTCACCGAAGCGGATGGCCGCAACACGGCTTATAGATATGATGCTTTCGGCAATCGCACCTACAAAACCATTACCATCGCCGAAGAATTAGTCGAACAATATCGTTATGTCTATGCCGGCAACCGCCTGACCGATATTTTTCACACACCAGCAACGGGCATTGAAGATGCAAGCGCATTAGAAACGTTTGTTTATGACAACGTCGGTCGTATCAAAACCCGCACACACAAAGATAACGGCCTCACTACCTACACCTGGGACGACCGCGGTTATCTGATTAAATTAACAAAACCCGGCCTAAACACCAGCTACACCTACAACGCCCTGGGCGCCCGCACCACCAAGACCGTCAACGGCAGCCTCACCAAATTCGTCACCGCGCCCGTGTTCGGCATGAACCACGTGCTGATGGAAGCCGATGCAAGCAACAACATCACCCGTCGTTACGTTTACGGCGGTCATCAACAACTGATTCAAGAACCCAGCCCCGGCAACAAAGATAACGACCACTTCCTGCTGCACGGCGGCAGTGTTGGCAACATCACTCATGCTATTAGTCGTAATAATGGAGCCATCGTGATCAATCAATATGATTACGATGCCTTTGGCAGTCGCTCAACCGTGGCGGGAAACAACAGCACAAACTTCGGATACAGCGGCGAGCAATATGATGAAGAAACCGGCCTGCTGTATCTAAGGGCGCGTTATTACGATCCAGAGCTGGGGCGGTTTATTACGGTTGATCCATATCTTGGACGGATGGACGAGCCGGTGACGCAGAATCGGTATATTTATGTTCATAATAATCCGTTGTTGTTTGTTGATCCAAGTGGGCTTGAAAAGGCTTGTAGTCAATTATCAGGAAGCTGTTGGGATGGTACTACATCACCTGAAACACAAGCAGGTCTTATTTCTGGTACAGCTAATTTATATTATGGATTGGATCAATCCACAGCTGCGTGGGGATGGCAGGGTGCTGCTGCTCAACAAGAAGCGCAGGCTGTTGACCGTACAATTAATTTGTTGGTTGACGGTGTCGCAAGTGCTATAGGTGCAGAAATTTCGTACAATATAGATAATCCATCTAATTTAAGTTTCAACACTTCATCTATTTCATTTCAAAATGAAGATTTATCATTGGTAAGCGATTACCCACTTGATGTGTTGGTATCGGCAACATCAAGTGCTATCAGTGATAATACAAATTATCTTGTGGGTAAGGTTGTTGGGTCGGGTGCCCCAGGTTTTATAGTTGGTGTTGCTGGTGGTACTGCAACAACTGTTGTTGGTGTTTATGGAAGTGTTTCGAACTCAGTTAGTAACGGAAAAACTACACTTGAGAGTGCGATTGGTGATTATTTAGGAACGGATTTGCAGCAATATATTGGTGGATGTTTACGGTAAGTGAACGAATAGGTGTTAAACAATATGAAAACTAAGTGTCCCGTTTGTCATTCCAACAGTATTAGTGTCTGGAAAAAATTTAGCAATACTCATTTTCGAGAAATAACTTGCCTTAATTGTAATAGCAAATTTAAGTTTGGTACATTTGCATATTTTAGCTATAACCTAGTTTTTTTTATTTTAGCTACACCTGCAATTTTATATATGATTCTGATGCGAGACCTCATTTCCACGTTGATTTTCATATCTGTGTGCTTTCTGACTGTTATCACAAAGGTCTTTTTGCTTCCTTTAGTGTTAATCAAGAAAGACAACTAGCAAAGCCAGGTAGGGTGAGTACTACGCACCAACTATCTAAATGTGTGGTCACGAAGATTAAATAAAACAATAGCAGCCAGGTAGGGTGCACACCGTGCACCAATAACGATAAATAAAACTCGGTGTGATGGCGTTTCTGCATTTCACCACACCGAACTGAAAACCAAACCCCGTTACGTGATGGGCTGGGTGGTAACGAATACGAAATGGTGCGCGGTGCGTTTATGCCCGCAGTCTGGGTGCACCCTACATATAAAAAAAACAAGGGTGCATGTCATGCACCAATAAACATAAAAATCTGTTGAACAGGATTGCGAATAAGGCGCTATAAGACGCCACATGTGAGCTGTAAGGAAGAGTGTAGAGTAATGAAAAGTCTGAATAAAAAAATAAAACACGCCATGCTCGCACTCGGCGTTTGCGGCCTGACATTTTCGACGGCCGCGA
>JAJRUN010000045.1 GCA_024277755.1 Gammaproteobacteria bacterium
ATATCCTGGCGGAGAATGAAAAAGGCCTGTTGCTGGTGGATATGCACGCCGCCCATGAGCGTGTTACCTACGAGCGCATGAAGCAGTCCTGGGCCGATGAAGGCATACGCTCGCAGCCGCTGCTGGTGCCAGAGTCCATGGCGGTCAATAGCAGTGAGACGCGTCTGGCTGAAGAGTATCGCGACTTTCTCAAGGGGCTGGGGTTTGAGCTGGACTGCCTCGGGCCGGAAACGCTGATGATTCGCTCGGTGCCTGCGCTGCTAAGAAATGCTGATGCCAAAACCCTGGTTACCGATGTTCTGTCAGACCTTGCTGTGGCCGGGCAGAGCAGTCGCATTCAGGAGCGCTGTAACGAGATTCTGGCCACCATGGCCTGTCACGGTTCGGTGCGCGCCAGCCGTCAGCTTACCGTGCCGGAAATGAATGCCTTGCTGAGAGACATGGAACGCACCGAACGCAGTGGCCAGTGCAATCATGGCCGCCCCACCTGGGTGCAGATGTCGATGGATGATCTGGATAAACTGTTTTTGCGTGGGCGCTGAGCTTCGTTCATTTGAGCGAATTTCAACAGCCTGCTAAAGGGTGGCATTTTTGCCGATTATCCCGTGTTGCTTTTTACAGGTGCAGTTGACGCAGGTTGGGATCCTGGGCGCTTTTTTCCCAGCATTCATCAAAAAATTTTTGTAGTTGGCGGCTTTTTTTGGGTTCACAAAAATTCAGATCAGCATCATAGCGTGTCGCCAGCCTTCGATGTAGCAGACCGACCTCATCAACGATGACAAACTCTTCACTGAAATCTCTGTATTCGGTCGGTGGTGTGCGGAAATGCACTCGGCTGCTAAGTCGATGGCTCAGCTCTACCAGTCGGCTGCCACGTTGAACGGCATCGCTGCTGTCTTTAATGATAATGCGTATCTGCGAGTGGCGGCTGCGCGAGGCAAGCTTGAGGGTGGCGGTGTAAATGTCCAGGCTGTTGTAGATGCGACGGTCTAGCTTATGAGTAAAGATTGTCAGCGAACGGTTTGCTTGTCGTGCTAACGCCAACACTGCTTCACTGCAATCCGGACTGCTATCAATTCGGATACTTTCATCAGATTCGCCCAGAATATAGTCGTCCAGTGATACTGGCATACAGCTCTCCCTCTTGGTCAATCGGTCAAATTATTGTAAGTCCATTTCTGGGTGAATTAAAGAAAAAAGCCCGAACTGTCGGGAAAGAAAGTTCGGGCAATACTTCAATCAGACCACAGACAACAAGAGCGTCGGGGTGGATGCGGGGGGATGTTGTCGCATGGCCGTGATGATGATTATGGACATCCGTAAACAGAAAACTGTGATGCAGTTCACAAAACTAAACATGACTCATATTTATTCGATTTTAGGGTACAAAAAAGCCCGAATTACCGGGGAGATAATTCGGGAAGGTTACGAAACAGGGCCAGGATAAAACTCTAGAGCGTTGGGAGCAGGGTGAATTGTTACCGCGTGGCCCATGGTGTTTATTATGCAGATTTAAAATTAAAGAACTGTGAGACAGTCCTAACATTGCTGTTTTGACAGGCTATATTTTTGAAAATAACCCACGCTTGAGATAGATCATTATTAAGGCCACTTGCTCTGAGTTTGTCGTGTGCGGTATGCATGGTTCGACAGGCTCACCACGAACGACGGGGTTAATCGTTTATTTTTAAGGGCTGCCTGTAAAAATCGGGAATGTTGACATAAAAAAACCCGAATTACCGGGGAGATAATTCGGGCAAATTTTAAACCAGGCCACGAACAACAGGAGCGTCGGGGTGGATGCGGGGGATGTTGTCGCATGGCCGTGATGTTTATTATGAACATTCAGCAACAAAAAACTGTGATGCAGTTCACAAAACAGCTTTGTTGCTGAAAATGTTGTCCTGGCAGGCTTACAGCTTATAGGCCTGGCTGATGGCATTGCCGATGTAAGACGCGGGAGTCATGCCCAGCAGGCGCTGCTTTTCATCCGCTGGAATTTCAAGATTATTGATGAATGCCTGCATACTCTGCTGATCGATGCCTTTGCCGCGGGTCAGCTCTTTCAGTTTTTCGTAAGGCTTTTCGATGGCGTAGCGACGCATCACCGTCTGGATGGGTTCCGCCAGCACTTCCCAGCAGTTATCCAGGTCTTCAGCCAGACGTGCAGGGTTGGCTTCGAGTTTGGAGATGCCTTTCAGCAACGACTGGTAAGCAATGCTGCCGTGGGCCAGACCCACACCGAGATTACGCAACACGGTTGAGTCGGTCAGGTCACGCTGCCAGCGCGAGATTGGCAGCTTGGCGGTCAGGTGTTGGAAGATGGCGTTGGCCATGCCCAGATTACCTTCGGCATTTTCAAAATCGATAGGGTTGACCTTGTGAGGCATGGTGGACGAACCAATCTCGCCAGCAATAGTTCGCTGTTTGAAATAACCCACCGAAATATAACCCCAGATATCACGGCTGAAATCGATGATGATAGTGTTAAAACGTGCAGCAGCATCAAAGAATTCGGCGACATAATCGTGTGGTTCGATTTGCGTGGTGTAGGGGTTCCAGTCCAGCCCCAGGCCGGTGACAAATTTGCTGGCCATGCTCTGCCAGTCCAACTCGGGATAGGCCGATAGCGCCGCATTATAGTTACCTACCGCACCGTTGATCTTGCCCAGCATGGGCACCATCACCACCTGTTCACGCTGACGTTTGAGACGGAAGGCAACATTGGCCATCTCTTTGCCCAGCGTGGTGGGCGAGGCTGGCTGGCCATGGGTGCGCGACAGCATAGGCTCTTTGGCGTATTTTTGCGCCAAATCTGAAATGGCCTTGATGACATCGTCCATCATGGGCAATACAGACTGGGTGCGTGCCTCGTTCAACATCAGACCATAAGCCAGATTGTTGATGTCTTCCGAGGTGCAGGCAAAGTGAATGAACTCGCTGATGGCTTCCAGCTCATCGTTGCCAGCGATCTTTTCCTTGAGAAAATATTCCACTGCCTTAACGTCGTGGTTGGTGGTCTTCTCGATATTTTTGACCCGCTGGGCATCTGCTTCGCTGAACTTGCCGATAATGTCGTTAAGCAGCTTGTTGGCGTGTTCGCTTAGGGCTGGCACTTCGGCAATACCGGCTTCGGCAGCCAGCATCTGCAACCAGCGCACTTCCACCAAAACACGATGACGAATCAGGCCGTACTCGCTGAAGATGGCGCGCAGGTCAATGGTCTTGTTGCCGTAGCGGCCATCAATAGGGGAGATGGCGGTGAGTTCTGATAATTGCATGGTGATTCCTGTTTTAGCTTGGTATTTAAATTGTTTCGTTCAGTAATTGTTTGGTCTGGTTCAATAGTTTTTTGCGGCTGAACAGCAGCCCCAGACGGCGGCCACCACACTGATACCAGAGCAGGGTCGAGCGAATGCCGGCCAGCAGCAGGGTGCGCACCTTGGCGGCATTGGAGGGATTGCTGAGATAACCTTGCTCACCCTGAACAATGATCTTGGATGCCAGGGTGCTGATGGTGTTGGCATAGGTTTCCGCCAGACTGGCAATCACGGTTTCATGTGTCACCGAACCAAAGTGTTCAGACTGTGACTTAGCCAGCTCAATGCCGCTGCCGATCTTTTGCATCACCTGTGCTTCTCGTTCCAGCTTGCGTTCCAGATGCATCAGCGACATCACGTACTTGGTCAGTTCCATGTCGCGGTTATTGGTGGCATCACCAAACTGATCCAGCAGGGTGTTTAGCCCCAGCGTCATAGACTGCACCGAACCATAAACCTCTTCAGTGGTTTTTGGGTCGGTGACAAATAAGGTTTTGATACAGGCCTCAAAGTCATCGTTGTTAAGCGTGCCGGTACGGGCAATATCCTGCACCAGTTTGACTGCTTGCCAGACACCGGCAAAGGCCAGTACTTGTTCGCGATAAGTGTGTTCCATCTTGTCCCCAATTATCCTGTTTTGCTTTCAAGCGGCTGTCGTTTGGCGGTGGTTTCAATCACACCGCCACCCAGGCACTCGTCATCCTTATAAAACACCACCGATTGCCCCGGTGTGACCGCCCGTTGTGGATCGTCAAACTCAACCCGACAACGATCACCCTCAATCCAGGTAATGATGCAGGCCTGATCCGGCTGGCGATAGCGGGTTTTGGCGGCACAGCGCAGCGGTGCTGTGGGCGCTTCACCAATAGTCCAGTCCAGCTTGCTGGCTTCAAGTGAATCACTGTACAGCAGTGGGTGTTCACCCTGGGCCACCAGCAATACGTTGTTGTCCAGGTTCTTACCCACCGCAAACCAGGGCTCGCCGCTGGAATCCTTGCGCCCGCCGATGCCCAGCCCCTGACGTTGCCCCAGGGTGTAATACATCAGACCATCGTGCCTGCCGATCAGTTCACCCTCCGGGGTACGCATCTCGCCGGGCTGGGCAGGCAGGTATTGACTGAGAAATTCTTTAAACTTGCGTTCGCCGATAAAACAAATCCCCGTAGAATCCTTCTTTTTGGCGTTGACGAAGTTATTCTCCTCGGCAATGCGGCGTACCTCGGGCTTGGGAATGTCACCCAGCGGAAACAGGGTTTTGGACAGCTGCGCCTGCCCAAGCGTATAGAGGAAATAGGTCTGATACTTATTCTGATCCTTAGCCTTTAGCAGACGGTAATAACCATCACGGAACGCCACCTTGGCATAGTGGCCGGTGGCAATCTTGTCGGCACCGTGTTCCAGCGCATAATCAAGAAAGGCCTTGAACTTGATCTCTTTATTGCAAAGAATATCCGGGTTCGGGGTACGACCGGCCTTGTATTCCTCGAGAAAATAGGCAAATACCCGGTCCCAGTATTCAGCAGCAAAATTAACGCCGTCCATCTCGATACCGATCTGATCACAGACGTCCATCACATCTTGAGAATCCTGCACCGCCGGGCACTCGCCATCGGGGTAGTCCTCCCAGTTCTTCATAAACAGGCCGCTCACCTCATAGCCCTGCTGCTGCAACAGCAGGGCCGTCACCGACGAATCGACGCCGCCAGACATGCCGACAATAATGCGTTTTGCTGGATCTTGAGTCATGGTCTCTGTATCTGAGTCCGGGATAAAAGAAGCACATTTTAATATAAAACCGACTTTCGCGCAGGCCGGGCTGGTTTGCAAAATTCCCCAGATTAAACGAAAGCCAGGTCAAACATGCGATGACTATGAATATTGTGTGGATATGACCATAATGCCCCACACATCATGTTGTCACAAAGACGGGGGTCATTTGGACAAGTTCGATCGAATCTACGCACTGCACAAATTGCTAAGCGATGCTCGCCATCCCATTCCACGGCAGCAGCTTCTGCAGCAACTTGAATGCTCACGCTCCACCTTCATGCGGCTGGCCAATGTACTGCGTGACTACCTGGGCGCGCCGCTTAACTACAATAAAGAACGCAACGGCTGGCACTACGATCAACAGGGCGAACATCCATTTGAACTGCCCGGCCTCTGGTTTAACGCCCATGAACTGCAAGCACTCACCGTCATTCACCAGTTTCTCAGAGACCTCAACCCAGGCCTGCTGGAAGAACAACTGCGCCCCTTCCAAAAACGCATCAACCAGATGCTCGACAACCAGCAACTCGGCCACGGTAACCTGCCCGACAAGCTTCGCATCCTCGGCATGGGTGTGAGAAGTGGCGGCCAAGCCTTTCAAACCATCGCCGAAGCTGTGCTGCAAAACAAACAGATAGCGATTGAATATCACGCCCGCGGAACAGATGAAAACTCACAACGCATCGTATCCCCGCAACGGCTAATCCATTACCGGGACAACTGGTATCTCGATGGATGGTGCCACAAGCGTAACGCCTTGCGCAGCTTCTCAGTCGACCGCATCAACAAACCAAGCATCATTAACCAACCTGCACAGCACATCAAAGAACAACAGCTACAACAACACTTCGCCCAAGCCTATGGCATTTTCTCCGGGCAGGCAAAGCACACCGCTGTACTCAAGTTCAACGCCTATCGCGCCCGCTGGGTGAGTGAAGAACGCTGGCACCCCAAACAACAAGGCCGTTTTTTGGATGACGGCAGCTACGAGCTGAAAATTCCTTACGGCAAACCGCAAGAACTGATTATGGATATATTGCGTTACGGGCCGGATGTGGAGGTGGTTGGGCCAATGGATTTGAGAATGGCAGTGCAACAGCGATTAGAAAAAGCTTTGGTGAATTATGAAAAATAAAAATCAAGGTGTGTCGTGTTTTGGGACAGGGAGTGGGGTAAGGTGTGTCGTACATATTTTGTTGATTGGCGCTAATATTTGAAACTAATGAAAATTTAAAGGGCTGATAGGTTTGATGAGTGAATTAAGGGTGGAGATGAAAAAAATTGATACTCAATATATTGCTCATCGTCGCAAAGGTGGTGTAGAGCAGTCACTTGGTATTCATCTTACTGAAGTAAGTGAGATTGCTGCCCGTTTAGCGACCAAGCTGGGTGTGGCGGATGCAGGTGCATTGATTGGCCTGCTGCATGATATGGGCAAGTTCAGCGCAGAATTTCAATCCTATATAGGCTCAGCCACAGGCAAAATCAAACCAGGTGAAGATAACTATGTTGACTTTGATGGGCTAAAGGGAAAGATCGACCACTCAAGCGCTGGTGCTCAATGGATATGGCAGCGCTGCCAAAAATGGGGGGCACAAGGTGAGTTAGTTGGTCAGATACTGTCTTTGTGTATTGCATCTCACCATAGTGGCTTGATCGACTGCCTAAGGCCAGAGGGTGAAAATGGTTTTTCAGGCAGAATGGGCAAGCCAGATGATAGAACGCATAAAAGTGAATCACTGAATAATGCGCCGCAGCACTATATTGAAAAACTCAATGCACTAGCGAATGAATCGTTAATTCAGAGTATGTGGCAACAGCTCAAAGTAGTTGCTCAGGCACCCAACAAATCCATCCGGTCATTCAATATTGGTTTTTTTACCCGGCTGTTATTTAGCTGCCTGATTGATGCAGATCGGATTAACAGTGCAGATTTTGAATGCCCGGAAAATAAACAACATAGAAAAAGCCTGTCCGTTGACTGGGCTACGCCGATCAAACGCCTTGAACTGGCAATCAGCAAACTTGATGGTCAAAAGGCGATTGATGTATTTCGAAGAGATATTTCAGATACCTGCCGCAAACGGGCGTTAGGCCAGCAGGGTATCTACACACTTAGCGTTCCCACAGGCGGCGGAAAAACTTACGCTAGTCTGCGTTACGCACTACACCACGCCCAACAGCATAAATTAGACCGCATTATCTATATCATCCCCTTCACCTCTATTATTGAACAAAATGCAGCAGCAATCAGAGAGGTGATTGAATCTTCCGAGGATGCCCACCCTTGGGTGCTAGAGCAGCACTCCAACCTGGAGCCAGAGCAGCAGAGCTGGCATAGCAAGCTGGTGAGTGAAAACTGGGATGCGTCTATCGTGATGACCACGATGGTGCAGTTTCTTGAAGTGTTGTTTTCAGGCGGTACTAGAGGCGCAAGAAAGATGCATCAATTGGCCAATACGGTATTGATATTTGATGAAATTCAAACACTTCCCATAAATTGTACCCACCTGTTTTGTAATGCGCTCAATTTTATCACCAACTATTGCAATACCACGGCAGTGCTTTGTACCGCAACACAGCCACTTCTTGATCAGCTTAAATCACCAGAAAAAGGCCAATTAATCATCCCACCTGAAAATGAGCTGGTCAGTGATGTGCCTAAACTGTTTGAAAAAATAAAACGTGTAAAAGTGAGTAATAAGGTAAGGCCTGAAGGTTGGACAACCGAGCAAATCGCAGCACTCGCATTGGATGAATTTAAAGCGCTCGGCAGTTGCCTGATTATTGTCAATACAAAATCCTGGGCGCAGCAGCTTTATCTGGAAATACAAGCCAGTGCTGAAGTAGATAAAGAGTCGCTGTTTCAACTGAGCACCAGTCTTTGCCCGGCACATCGTAAAGTGATTTTCGCAAAGGTTAAGGCGCGACTGAAAAGTAACCAACCCGTATTGTGTATTAGCACTCAACTGATTGAAGCAGGTGTGGATGTGGATTTTGCATCAGTTATACGGTTTCTCGCCGGGTTGGATTCCATCGCGCAAGCTGCTGGGCGTTGCAATCGAAATGGTTTGCGTGATGAGGCAACGGTGCATGTGGTTAACCCCGTAGAGGAAAAGATTGACCTGCTAACAGATATCAAAGTAGGTCGAGACAAGGCGCAACGTGTCATGGATGAAGGCTTTGATGATTTATTGGCCCCCGATGCCATCAAACAATATTTTAAC